>CAYFVI010000105.1:0-3326 GCA_964346525.1 uncultured Dehalococcoidaceae bacterium | reverse complement strand
CTGATACGATATTATGGTGCATCCGCGGAAAGGGTCAGGGTAATCCCCTGCGGTGTTAATCTGGATTTGTTCAGACCGATTGACAGGATAGAGGCTAAAAAACAGCTTGGCTTGAATGGTGATAAGACCGTTATGTTTGTCGGGCGTATTGAACCGCTCAAGGGCATCGACCGGCTGATGATGGCCATGACACATCTGCAGAATGGCTGCCGGTCGAGGCTTCTAATCGTTGGTGGTGGAGGGGACAGCCGAAAGGAAATCGAGAGACTGAGGAAGCTGGCGGAGGAACTTCAAATACAGGATAGAATCGAGTTTCTGGGATTGATAAAGCAGCCTGATTTACCGCTTCTCTATAGCGCGGCCGATGTTTGCGTTGTCCCGTCATATTATGAAAGCTTCGGTCTGGTGGCGCTGGAATCGCTAGCCTGCGGCACCCCCGTGGTGGCGACGAAAGTGGGCGTTGCGGAAAATATTATCCGGCACGGTGAGACCGGGTTCCTGGTTAATGATAACGAGCCCGGCAGACTGGCGAACGAGATAAGTCTGGCGCTTTCAGGCTCGGATAACAACGGGCATCTGGCCTCGGTAATGCGGTCTTCACTTGTGCCGTTCAGCTGGCCGAATATCGCTGATGCTGTAGCCAGGGAATGCCATGCGCTCCTGGCGGACGGTAAGGGCGGAGATGGCTAATCGACCCTCTTTTCATAGTAGAAACTGCGTGCCGTAACTTGAAAACCGAAAGATTTATAGAGCGAGCAGGCCGCCGGGTTCTCGCTGTCCACGGTTAATTCCACAATACCAATGTCTTTTTCTTTGAGGTAGGAAAGTCCCGCCCGAAGCGCCAGCCTGCCGATGCCCCGCTTGCGGTAGTCAGGGTCGACGCCGAGCATAAAGATGCGTCCCTTTTCCTTTCCCGTTTCCGCGCTCTTTTCGCGGTTTATCTTCGTCCAGCAGTATCCGACAGGTCGAGCGGCATCATATATGAGGACAACGTCTGTGGTTGCGGCACTGCTCAGGTTTAAAGCGTAGGCAATCTCCTCCGGCGTATTGGGGTTAAATCCCCAGGTAGCGGCGAAAGAGCGATTCTGAATTTGGGCCAGTCTTTCTTCCTCACCTCGCTGGAGGTAGCGCAGAGTGAATTCACTGTTTGAAATATCCGGCAGCTTTGCCTCGGATAAAGATAGGCTCATTTCCAGGAACTGCCTGACTATGTAGAAACCCAGTCTGGAGATTACATCTCGGGCAACGGTATTTTCCTCCAGGACATTGACCTGCATCACCTCGACTTCTATCTCTTTAGCGCGCTGTGTAACCCGTTCAAGAAGTCGCTTCGCCAGACCTTTCCGGCGATGCTGGGGATGCACTAGGCAGTCAAGCAGGACCCGGCGCATTATAAGTTCCGGCGTAATGTTCAGGAGGCCAACGATTCTCCCTGATGCCTCGGCGATAAAAAGGTCTTTTTCCGGGTTATAAGCAGGCCGTCCCAGATATTCCCGGAGCCCTTGTCGTGAGGTGCAGAGCCCGGACCGGTCAAGTTTTTCCGCTTCAATGTGCAAGTTTACGTATTCATCGAAATCTGAGGGCCGGTAATTTCTGATTTTGTAGGTTTGCTGGCTCATTACGGGGTTTTCCTGTCTTCAAGATTGTATCAGGTACTCTGATGTTATACAATGCTAATTAGTACCTCAGAAACAAGGAGATTTCCCGATGTCAGTTAAAAAAGCCGATGTCCTGGTCATCACGCCACACCCGGACGACGCTGAGTTTGGTGTCGCAGGTACCGTGGCCAAATGGGTGACCGAAGGCAAGGAAGTGGTCTACGTGGTCTGCACCAACGGTGACAAGGGGACCAGTGATTACAGCGTGAAGCCGGAGGAGCTGGCGGAAATCCGGGAGCGAGAGCAACGCTGCGCTGCCGAAGTGTTAGGGGTAAGGGAGGTTATTTTTCTGCGCCATAAAGACCAGAGCCTGGAAGATACGCCCGAGTTCCGCAAAGAAATCGTCCGCCTGATAAGGATGTACCAACCCGACATCGTCGTCTCGGCGGACCCGTATCGTCGCTATATCTGGCACCGGGACCACAGAGTTACCGGGCAGGTGGTGCTGGATGCCGTTTTCCCGTTCGCCAGAGACCACCTTGCCTATCCTGACCTGCTGGAAGAAGGGCTCAAGCCGCACCGGGTGAAAGAGGTCTGGATGTGGACCATCATCGACAATATAAATCACCGCTCCGATATCACGGATACGTTTCATATCAAGTTGCAGGCATTGCGCTGCCACGAAAGCCAGGTGGGCAATAGCCGTTTTCCGGACCTTGAGGAGAGGATGAGGCAGTGGGCCATAGAGAGGGCCAAGGGAACGGAGTATGAACTCGCCGAGGCCTTTCACCGTGAGGAAATCCTCTGGTAGCTGCGCTAACTCTCAGGAGGAAAGCCAGAGCACATCGCCGTAGAGGTCCGGCCGGTGGGGGCGGGAGGAGAAAACAGCAAATTCGTCTTTGGCTTTCTTTATCGTGGTGGTTTCTCCGTGTCCCGGATAAACCGGCGTATCATCATCCAGTGCGAAAATCTTATCGGTTATCGATTTTACCACCTGTGCGAAGTCAGCGGGCGTCCTCGTCTTGCCCGGGCCTCCCGGGAAAAGCGTATCACCAGATAGCAGGTAGCCCCCTGTTTTGAAGCAGAGGCTGCCCGGCGTGTGACCGGGCGTGTGCAGGATAGTAATCTGTTTTTTGCCGAAGTCGATGGTGTCCCCATCCTGGAGCGGTATCTCCGGCGGCGGGGACAGTATGCCGCAGTCAGCGGCGTGAGCCGCCAGCGGTATTTTCAGCTCAGAACGAAGCTGGTCAAGGGCGCCGATGTGGTCCATGTGGGAGTGGGTGAGCAGGATATACCGTGGTGTGGTGTCTTTTAATCTTGCTATGATTTTATCCGCGTCGGCGGGCGCATCCACGATAACGCTCTCTTTTGTCTCCTTGCAGAGGAGAATATAGACGTTCGTGCCATAAGGCCCGAGCTGGAGTTGTTCAATCTGTAAGCTTTCATTACTGGCCACGATGGTCATAACCGTCACCTCACTTTCCTGACATTATTATACCACTTGCCTCAACACGTAATTTGAATCGAGAACTATATGGAGCATGGCCATTTCGTTGACGCCTTGCCTCTTTGCCCGTTAAAATAACACCGAGTTAGGAATAAGGAGCGCTTTATGAAACGTATCTGGGCACCATGGCGCATGCAGCTTATAAAAATGGGCAAACTGGAGAACTGCTTTCTCTGTGAAGAACCCCCGCGAAATGATGACGCCAAGCATTATATCCTTTA
>CAYFVI010000104.1:0-3911 GCA_964346525.1 uncultured Dehalococcoidaceae bacterium | reverse complement strand
AGGTCAGGGCCTATGGTAGAAAAATATCGTAAGGAAATATTCCTTGCCTGCAAAACAACGGAGAGGAGCAAAGCTGGCGCCTCGGAAAGCATTAAGCGCTCCCTGGATAGACTGCGCACTGACTATTTTGACCTATATCAACTGCATATGGTGAGCGATAGCGAGACACTGAACGTAGTCCTGGGCCCCGGTGGTGCCCTTGAGGCGGTTGTGGGAGCGAGGGAACAGGGTCTGGTGCGGCATATCGGCATTACGGGACATCGCCCATATGTCCAGATAGAGGCAATCAATCGATTCGATTTTGACACTGTGCTTTTTCCTCTCAACCGGATTTTGGCGGCTCATCCCAATGACTATACCGAGTTTCGGTTTCTCCTGGATACCGCTCGGCAGAAAGATATCGGCACCATAACCATTAAGGCGATAGCCAAACAGCCCTGGAATCCCGGGGTTCGTATGTACCGTACCTGGTATGAACCGTTCACCGAGCAGGCCGACATTGATAGAAGCGTCTGGTACACCCTGAGCCAAGGGGTCAGTACCACGGTCCTGCCTGCTGACCTGCGTCTCTGGCCAAAGGTTATCGACGCCGCGGAAAGATTCAAGACTATGGGAGAGAAGGAGCAAGAAGCGGTCACCTCGGAGGCGAGAGTCTACAAACCTATTTTCCCATCCGGCTGGTCGATTCCTTAAAAGAAAGGAGAGCAAGATGGTTAGCGAGCATGAGGCATGGCTTGGATTAACGCTTGAGGAGCCAATAGACCCCGCGCTACCGATATGTGACCCCCATCACCACCTGTGGGACCGTCCCAATGACCGATACCTGCTTGAGGACTTGCTCAAAGACACTGGAGGCGGCCACCGTATTGTCAAGACGGTATTTGTGGAGTGTCAGGCTATGTACCGAAAGGATGGCCCGCAGGAAATGAGGCCTGTAGGTGAGACGGAGTTTTTGCAGGCTACCGCTGACCAGAACAGGAGCGGGCAAGGAGGGCGGATCGACGTCGCTGCCGGGATTGTGAGCTTCGCCGACCTCACTTTAGGTGACGCCGTGATGCCGGTGTTGGAAGCGCACATCGCGGCCAGCAAGGAGCGGTTCCGCGGAATTCGCCACATAAGCGCTTGGGACCTGAGTCCCGATATTATATCGACCAGAAAGCCTCCCCCGGGGCTGTTAATGGAGTCGAAGTTCCGAAAGGGATTTGCCTGCCTGAAGAAGTACGACCTGAGCTTCGATGCCTGGTTATATCACCCGCAGTTGATGGAACTGGTGGACCTGGCGCGAGCCTTCCCTGATATACCCATTATCCTGAACCATATCGGCGGACCCCTCGGCACCGGCCCCTATGCCGGGAAAAGAGAGGAAGTGTTCCGAGACTGGCAGCGCGGGATTGCCGCGCTGGCTGCCTGCCGCAACATGTTCGTCAAGCTGGGAGGGCTCGGGATGACGCGCAATGGCTTTGGCTGGCATGAACGGCCGGCTCCGCCAGATTCAGCCGAGCTGGCGGAGACCATGGGACCATACTATCGTTATTGCATTGAGCAGTTCGGGCCCGACCGCTGTATGTTCGAGAGCAATTTCCCGGTGGACAAGGTATCCTATTCATACACCGTTCTCTGGAATGCCTTTAAGCACATCTCGAGGGACTTCTCGCCACAGGAGCGCCGTGCCCTGTTCCATGATACCGCGGTAAAGGCGTACCGGCTCTAACCAGAAGGAAGAGGAGTCAGGTGGCCTCGGTACTTTATATCGAAAAGAGTAAAAAAAGTATGAATACGGCTCAGGAGAAACTTTTAAAAGGAGAAAGCATATGAAGATAACAGATTTAAAAATTTCCAGTCCCATCTATGTTCCATTCAAGCCCATGACTGACGCCATAAATACGCTGCCTACCGCTATGACCTACACGTTTCTAAACATAATGACCGATGAGAACATAACCGGACTCAGCATCAACTATAGCGGTAAACTGGCCCAGGTCATTATTGAAGACCAGTTAAAACCGTTGATTATCGGTGAGGACCCGATTAATAGTGAGCGGATATGGGAGAAGATGTACTGGGCTACTTTGCAGTACGGCAGAAGGGGCATAGCAATTTCGGCGATTAGTACCGTGGATATGGCCATATGGGATCTGAAAGGGAAGATCTTCAGCATGCCGGTGCATCGTCTCCTCGGAGGACACCGAGACACCGTCCCTTCCTATGTCACGGGAGTGGACCTCCACTATACCAATGAGGAGCTCATTCAAGAGGTAAACGAATACCTGAAGATGGGCTTCAAGATGATCAAGTTGAAGCTGGGGAGAAAAGACCCCAACGAAGATCTGGAGAGGGTTAAGCTTGTCAGGCAAACCATTGGTCCTGATATTGACCTGGCGCTTGATGTTAACAATGGCTGGAGTCTCCATACCGCGATGAGAATGGCCGAGAAGCTTGAGGAATATGATATATACTGGCTCGAGGAGCCGATTCTAGCTGACGAAATCGAAAATCTCGCCAAACTGGCCCGTGAGACATCTATCCCCATCGCCGTTGGAGAAAACCATTATACCAAATGGGAATTCCGACAGCTGATGGAGCAAGGGGCGGCTGAGGTGGTTCAGGCCGACATTGGAAAATGTGGCGGCGTCACCGAATTTATCAAGATTGCCGCCATCGCTGATTCTTACGGTTTGCCGATCTGTCCCCATCATACCGAATACGTGGATGCCTCGCTGGTGGCTGCTGTTCCCAATGGTCTATTCCACGAGTGTGTCTACGACTTTTTTGAACCGATGGGCCAGCTTTTTGTCAATCCTATTGAGCCGAAGAATGGTGAGATTACTCCCTCAGATAAACCTGGTTTTGGCTTTGAGCTTAGTGAAAAGACAATCGAAAAATGGCGAATTCAGCCAAGCCCCGAAGAAATGAGGTGGGCAGTTAAGAAAGGTTGGCGGTGGCCCCCTTATCTGTAAAGATAAATAATTGCGGCACCAATTCAAGCACTTATGTTTACCGCCCTCGCGGCGTTGCTTCTGCTCACCGCCGGAACGCTTTCGCTGCTGTGGTTCAACCGGCTGCTATAGGGATGGCCTTCCTCCGCAAGGAAAAACCGGCCACGATTTTCCTCCAGGGCTTTTGGGTGGCGCATTAATTGCTATAAGGTCAGCCTGGCTCTTGACCGAGCTGTTGTAGCATTGATTTCAGATTCCAGTAATCGGTATTTCGGGCTATCTTACTCCCGCGAAGTCTGGTGATTGAGGCACCCCGTACTGAGAAGCTCCTGCCGGTAGCCGGAATTCCAAGACCAATGAAAGCACCAGTCTGGGTACCAGTCATGACCCACTCTTGGCCCACCCAATCAGCAGTGCCAAAAAGGGATTTGAGTTCCAGATTGAAGTCGGGGCAAGCCGCGAACAACGGGCTGATGCCAGCCTTCAGTTCATTCTTGCCGCGGTAGCTCGATTCGACAGCTACATCTTCGTGAACGCCATCCTCTGTGAAAAATGCGGCTATCTTCTCGACATCATGAGAATTCCATGCGGCAATATAATCTTGGAACATCTTTTCAATATCAATCGTCATCTAACGCCTCCTTTGCCACGACATCCGGACACTCGATATGTCAGTCGCTGCCGCATACGACGATGGTCATTTAGTCTGAAATCACTTCAGGTGCGGCATAGTCATCAAGATAGCCGGTTTTGTCAGCCACGTCAAGGAAAGGATTGAGGGTGGTTAACTAACGGTACAGTGCATTTAAATATTCAATCTACCCGGAGATGGTATTTGACATTGCGAAAAAGATAGGTTATTATCCTCTCAACCCAACAAATAATAATGGAGGTAATCCAATGCAAGCGTACTGTATGAAGTGTCGGACCAAGAGGGAAATGAAAGATGCTAAAAGCATAACTATGAAGAATGGC
>CAYFVI010000103.1:0-2432 GCA_964346525.1 uncultured Dehalococcoidaceae bacterium | reverse complement strand
GGCGCCGCTGGCGGAGCGGCCACGGCTTTGCTCGCCTTTGCACTGGACAAGGGTGCAATCGATGCCGCCATTGTGGCCGGCTTCAATGAGGAGATACCATACCGGCCGGAAGGCAAGATAGTAACGGAAAGCAGGGAGTTGACCAGATACGCCAGAAGCAAATACGGAGGTACGCCTCCGGTTAATGCCCTTCTATCGAGCGCTGTCCTGGAAGGGAATCTCTCCAGATTAGGCATCATAGGCTGTCCATGCCATGTTCACGGCCTGAGAAAAATACAGTTTGCGCAGAAACCAAAGAGGATTGCGCAGAGCGTCAGGCTGGTGATGGGATTGTTCTGCGGAACCCAGTTTTACTTTGAAGGGACCAGGCATATCCTTGCTGAATTATGCGGCGTGGATTCACTTGACGAAATAGCGATGATTGACTACAGATGGGGGGATTGGCCCGGTCGATTTTATGTAAAGACCAGGGCCGGAAGGGAAGTGCTGGTCGACAGGCACGAATATGTCTATCATAATTTACTGCCTGCCTGGCAGCGGGACAGGTGCACAATGTGCATAGACCACACCGCCGAGCTGGCAGATATTGCCATCGGGGATTTCTGGGTGCCCGGTGCCGGAGCCGGCAGCCCTGGCTGGAGCCTGGTTATGGCCAGAAATAAGCTTGGTATGCAGTTCTTGAAGCAGGCAGCAGAAGAGGGTTATATCGTCAAACATACTTTTGATATGAGCGGACAGGTGCCATCAGGTGCGGAATGGAAAAAACACCGTTCTCCTTTCCTGCTCCAGCGAAGAAGAAGGTACAGTGTCCCTGTTCCGGACTATGGTTTCACTCTGGAACACGAACCAGGGGAACGGAGAACCATCCATCGTGCACCGGGTTTCAGTGAGCTGGTGGTTGAATCAGGAGAGAAACGCTGAGATACCGGCAGGCAGCCCAGGTATGACATTTTGACAATCCGGGCTATGGTACAATTTTCTGCTCTTCTACTGGCCTCGGGCGCTATGATATAATTGACTTTACCGAATCTACGTGTGAGCACTGGAATGAGGTCAGGAGGGTAAAGCTATGAGACTCAAAGGCAAAGTAGCGCTGATTACAGGAGTTGGCTCCGGCATCGGCAGAGAAACCGCATTGATGTTCGGTCGGGAGGGGGCTAATCTGGCGCTAAATGATATCGATGAAAAATCATTGCTGGCGGTGACGGAAGAAGTACGCACTCTGGGGGTCGAAGGGAAGGCTATGTTGGCGGATATTGCCAGCTTCAAAGAAGTGCAGAGCATGGTGAGCAGAATCCTTTCTAAGTTCAAGCGGATAGACATCCTGGTCAACAATGCCGGCATATTTGACTACCGCCCTTTTATTGAAATCACGGAGGAGCTATGGGACCGGATGATGGCCATAAATCTTAAAGGGGCGTTTAACTGCAGCAGCGCCGTAATCAATGACATGATGGCCCGGCGAAGCGGCTGCATTGTCAATATCGCGTCCGTAGGCGGTACCACGGGGACACCTTACCACGTTCATTATTCGGCTGCTAAAGCAGGCGTTATCGGCTTGACCAAGGGTCTGGCCAAAGAGATGGCCCAATACGGGATAAGGGTGAATGCCGTTGCCCCGGCGGTGACTGAGACGCCGTCCGGCAAGCGTGCAATAGAGTTCTATAAAAAAACTATGCCCGGCTTTGCCTCCACCAATCCACCGCTGGGCATTATTGGCCAGCCGCAGGACATTGCCGCCGCCTGCCTCTATTTAGCTTCTGATGAGGCCAGATATGTTACCGGACAGGTGCTGAGTCCCAATGGCGGGAGCTGGATATAGAGCCGGTTTCCCATTTTAATTCAACAGTTAATGGGTCGCGAGTTGCCAACGGCTGGATATTGAATAAAGGAGACAGAAATGGTGAATGTTGCTGAACTCAGGATAACAGAGGTGCAGGCGATTCCCCTCCGGTTGCCGGTGAAGTACGTGCTGAAGCTGGCTACCGGAGAGTATCCTTTTCTGGAACCGGTTCTGGTGAAAATTCATACCAACTCGGGGGTGACTGGAATTGGAGAGGTCGAGTGTTACCCCGGATACGATAGAATTGGCCCCGAGCCACCGAAGGGTGTGGTGGAAATGCTGCAGGAAATCCTAGCGCCGCTGCTTATCGGCGAAAATCCCTTCGATGTTGAGCTTATCTACCGGAAAATGAACAGCGCCGTTCAGGGTCATGTCTGGGTGAAGGCCGGCGTGGACATCGCATTGTGGGACCTGATGGGGAGGGCGCTGAATATACCGGCTTATTATCTGCTCGGCGGTGCCGTAAGGCTTCAGGCTCAGGTAGAGGGCGTTGGCTATGGTATTCCTATGGTCGAACCCGAGGAAGTGGCCAGGATTGCCAGGGATGCCGTGGACCGCGGCTTCAGCGAGCTTGAACTCAAGGTGGGCG
>CAYFVI010000102.1:0-7166 GCA_964346525.1 uncultured Dehalococcoidaceae bacterium | reverse complement strand
GGAATGGCTTGTTGCCCATGTTCATTTTCATAAAGCGGAAGCCCTGCTTCACCAACGAGGCAGCATCTTTCTGCAACCGGTCAATGCTCCAGTTGAGGAAAAGGAGGTGGCTGGCATAGGCGGGCACTTCATCGCGGAAACCACCGAGCAAACGGGCGACCGGCATCCCCAGCGCTTTCGCCCGCAGATCCCAGAGCGCGGTATAGATGGCGGAAAGGGCATAGATGGGATACCCCTGATGCCCCATCCACTGGGTAACTTTCCAGAGTTTCTGCCAGGCTTCGGCCCAGCGAAATATATCCTGTCCCACAATGGTCTCTTTCAGGTCGTCAACGCAGGCTTTCAACGATTTCACACGCTGGTCATTCCAGGTAAAGGCCAGCCCGATTCCCTCCAGCCCTTCATCAGTGAAAAGCTGCACCACCACCGGGTTTGCTTTCTCGGCGGCAACGCCACTGACAAAGGGCCATGGGATGGGGATGGAAAGCGCGGTGCTGACCATATCGGTGATTTTCATTGCGCCCTCCTTTCGGCCAATATTATTTGACGGCAGTGAAGTTTGTCAAGGCAAGGTAAGACTGGCCTAGCGAAATGATGTTCCTGACATTGTTTTGACACTTTGCAAAGGGGTCTGCTAGAATGTGGCGGATTTTGGCGGAAATTACAGAAAAGACAGGAGGTAAACGTATTGAAGAACCCTCTGAAGGAGAAGCTGAAGAGGGGGGAGGCGGTAATCGGGACATTCGTCGAGATTGGACATCCGGATGTCACGGAGTGGCTTTCGCAGGTGGGATTTGACTGGCTGCTGCTCGACAGCGAGCACGCGCCGACAGGTTACGAAACGCTTCAGCGCATGATGCAGGCGATGAAGGGAAGCGACTGCGTCCCCATTGTGCGGCCACAGTGGAATGACCATGTGGTGATAAAGCGGGTGCTGGACCTTGGCGCCTACGGCGTCCTTGTCCCCTGGGTAAACTCCAAACAGGAAGCGGAAAATTTGGTGAGATACTGCAAATACCCGCCGGAGGGAATACGGGGCTATGGTCCGCGGCGCGCCGGTATGTTCGACCCCGACTATTATAAGACGGCTAACGATGAGCTTCTCATCTCCATACAGATAGAGACGCAGGAAGCGCTGGACAATATCGATGAGATTCTCTCCGTGCCCGGCATCGATGCCTGCTACATTGGCCCTTGGGACCTTTCGGTGAGCCTTGGCTTCAGTGCGCCGCCGGACTGGAACGCTCCGCGTTATCAGGCGGCCTTTGACCGGGTTCTGGAAGCCTCAGCCAAATATGGCAAGCCGGCCGGTATGTTCGGTATCATGGATAATATTGAATGGGCAATTAAAAAAGGGTTTACCTTCAACACCGTTGAGAGTGATGATGCTCTGCTAATCTGGAGCGCCAGACTGGCCGTGGAAAAAGCACGCAACGCAGCCAAGAAATAGGTTTGGAAGCAGATGAAGATAACCGGTGTCAATACCTACGTGCTGGAAGGACTGCTGGGCGACCAGGCATTTGGCTGGTCTCTGTGGGTGACTGATAGGCGCCAGACTGCCCTGTGTGTGATTTCCACCGATGAGGGTATCGAAGGAGTGGGGGAGGCGATGTATATCGGTGGGCCGGCAAAGATAGTTGCCGCTATGATACAGGATGGTTATGCTCCTCTGCTCATCGGGGCAGACCCTTTTCAGAACATTGTTATATGGGATTTCCTCTACAACCGGACCAGAGACCAGGGACAGAAAGGCCTGCCCGTCTGCGCCCTCAGCGCCGTCGATATCGCCCTGTGGGATATTAAAGGGAAGGCGCTGGGCGTGCCCGTTTATAAACTGCTGGGCGGGGCCTACCGCCGTCGTGCCCGGGTTTATGCTACCGGACTCTACGAGCCGCAGCATGTGCCCAGCATCAAAGATGCGCTCGTGGCGGAGGCGCTCGGCTACAAAAAGAGCGGCTTCTCGGCAATGAAGCTCAAGGTGGGCTACGGCATCGAGACGGATATGGAATACGTTCGTGCGGTGAGGGAAGCCATCGGCGATGAAATTAAGCTGATGGTTGATGCCAACCATGCCTACAATGCATCCGAGGCGATTCAGCTGGCCCGCGAGATGGAGGCCTACAATGTGTACTGGCTCGAGGAACCGGTGCCGCCGGAGGACATCGATGGCTACGTGGAGGTGAAGCAGAAGTCCAATATTTTGATAACCGGCGGCGAGTGTGAATATACCCGGTTTGGCTTCCGTGAACTGATTACCCGGCGTGCCGTGGATATTCTGCAGCCCGACCTCTGCGCCGCCGGGGGATTTACCGAGATGATGCGCATACTGGCTCTGGCCAGTGCCTGGAACGTGCCCCTTATTCCCCATGTCTGGGGGACAAATATCGGCCTCGCCGGTGCCCTGCAACTGTTCGCCGTTCTGCCTAACTTTCCGGAACGCCGCTTCCCGGCGGAGCCGCTTTTCGAGTATGACAGCTCCCCGCATCCATTCCGCGATAAAGTTACTCATGAGCAGTTTGTTATGAAGGACGGTTACCTTGATATCCCGGAGCGTCCCGGGCTCGGGGTGACGCTGGACATGGACTACGTTCGGGAGCACGCTGCCCGCTAGCTAAAACGATTTGCAGCTGTTCCAGGCGTATTTCCGGCACTCCAAAAAGAGACAAAAAAAATTTTTCCGCAGGCTCGATTTAAGTAGTGCAAAACGGGAAAATATGTGGTATATTATGGGTTATCAGCAGGATAACATAATAAATTTGCTGTTTGCCAAACCCTCGGTATGGCTTGAAACCCGGATACGTGAGATATAAGGAGGGCTTCAAATGGTCAGGGAAACTGATATGCAGTTAAACTGCCGTCAGTGTGGTAAAGAATTTATCTTGACCAAAGCGGAGCAAGAGTTCTACGAGTTAAAAGGTTTCAATCTGCCCTCGCGGTGCAAGGAATGCCGCATCAGTAAACCAGCCAGAGTACAACTCCCCGTCTGTTCTCAGTGTGGCAAGGAACTGGATAAAAGCACGTCAATTTACTGCACCAGTTGCCTGCAAACCGCACATTTCGAGCTGGAGAAAGAGAACAAGCAGATAAAGATGGCCATCAGCGCCGCCCGCAGCAAGCTGGAGGCGAGCGAGTCACAGAAGGCGGAACTTGCCGAGTTGCTCCGCCAGAAAGAGCAGGAGGCGGCTGAGCTGGAGGGGAAGGTCGTAAGCTTGACGGAAGACCTTGACAAGGCGCAGCAGTTTTATGCTGCCTCAGGCTGGCTGCAACCGGTATTAAGCAACATCGAAAAAAGACTCGAGGAACTGGAGCGGGCTCAACTCGATATAACCCAGAAAGTGCTGCGGACTATCAGGGTCATGCAGGAGCGCTATGATAATATCGGAGTTGTGGACGTAATCAAGCGCAACATAAGGCAGGGTATCAAGGAAGAAGCATAATAACAGAAGCTTTATAGCTTGAATGTATAAGCAGGGTGTTATGAAACGCCCTGCTTTTTTATTTTGGTTTTTTCAGAGCCCCCTTTATCTATGAGAGAAAAGAGCCAGGGTCCGTTGAATAATAACTATGAAAAATATCAGCCCTAAAGCGATTTCCCCATAATATATGACGATGCCGGTTAGCGTGAGGGGGGCAATCACTGGGTCTACCATCGGAATGATAACACTGACGCTGGAGAAGAATGCGTTATACATATAAATGGGCCGGTGAAAGAAATTATCCTGGTAACTAAAAATAATTACGGTAAAAATCAATATTATTTCCATATAGTTCAGCAGGACAAGGGCCAGTGCTCTGGGCGGCGCTGACTGGTAGGGAGGGCGAACCGTTACATTGAACCAGGACTGGACAATGTCAGCAATTCTCCACAAAAAAATATAAGAAAAGACCCGGGTTATAACCAAAGAAGTAAACGGGTATAGAAATACCGCCAGCTCGGTAGCAAACCAGAACAGAACGTACAGGTCAACGGCAAGTTGAGAATACAATATGTGCCACCTGAAACGTAGTCTGCGGATGAGAACATATCGTATCAAACCCAGTAGGGTGATATATTCCAGCAATCTGAAGAAGCCGGCGATAGCGGGATAGATAATGCCTGTAGTTATAAAGCGCTTCCAAATATTCAGCATGTGACCAGTATAGTATTATTCAGCAATAATTAAAAGGTATCTTGCTGGGATAGCCGGGAGAATGATGGGGTTCACTTTCCTGGTAAATCAAGTTGGCGCCACGATAGGCCCTTACTTTGGCGGATGGATATTTGAAATCAACGGAAGTTATATGTTTGCCCTTATCACTGGCGGGATTATATTGCTGAATTCCGCTTTCTGGGGCTGGCGCTTGCAAAATGTGGCCCAGAGATATATTGCCACCGGGTGAGCTCATAAACCGTAACTTTGCTAGTAGTGACTTTTAGCACATAATCAGGCGGCCGTTAACCGGTAAGTTATTGACCTCATGTGCCCGTTTTCCAGGAACATCAGCTCTGGTGGTGTGGTGGGGAGGGGAGTAGCCGATTCCTGTTCGCGGAAGCGCAGATTCCCAACGTGGCACTCCGCTCTATAGGGAAAGCTGCATGGGGTAAGTTATGAGGCGTATGGTACTCTTTTCAGTCTAGGCGAGCCCCGTTTCGCGATGTGTAACTCTTGGGAATAACCCGGATCTCTTTAACCCAGGAGCCAAAACCAACCCACCAGTAAAAGAATTGACTTTATTAACTGCAAGGGTGGATAATGTTGTTTACCTGATTGAACACCTTTAAAACAGCATATTGGACTAGAGTATGATGGTAAAAAGGATATGAGTTACCGAAATTACCTGACGGTTGCTGGCGCCTTAGTCATTTTCAAGGAGGTGGAATGTGGGCAAAGAATGGCTATGGTGGCTTGGTGAGTTTGGGCTTGCTGCGATTGTGGCTGTAGTTGCGGGTTTCGTAACCAGAGATGTGCCTATATCCATACTTTATGGTCTTTTCGTGGGAACTGTATTCTTTATTTTGAGGGAACATAGACGTGTGGCTTCCCAGTTACATCAGGGTGTTTCTGAAATGAAAGACGAAGCACTCAATATACCAACAGCTCTTAGACATCGAGAGGAAATTCCCCCCTTTTTTAGACAAGTGGTTCTCTCATACAGGGATGAAACCCTGCGCTTGGCAAAAGAAGTTGAGACAGGCGAAGTTACGATAAAGCCCCGTCCCGTAGCGCTCATAGCTATGGATTGCATCAAACAGGCAAGACCTGGAGATAAAGTAGTAACGCTAAACTACGGCGGAATATGGGGAGGCGAGCGTGGTGATGTATATCGTCAGGCAAGTTTTGACCTGGCGGAAAAAGGTGTTGATATTACCAGGATTTTTGTAGAGAGTACCTCAGCTACACCTGAGCAAAAGAAACATCTCAGAGAAGAGATGGACCGACAAAAAGACCATCTTCATGTAAGGTTCATTAAGGAATCTAAGCTGCCGCCAGAAGCGAGAACAAACTGCGTGATAGTGCTCAACAAATATGCATTCTATGCACATATCCCATCTTGGATGCCGCGCGGTACCACTACAGGACGGACAATACAAGGCGATGCACTTACGATAAGTTATCGCCGTTATGAGGTGGAGAAAGCAACAGAATTGGCAGAAATCGTATTAAAACTCAGTGAAGAATATAAATAACGAATAGGAGTGCAGTGTTATTAAGGCGCTAAAAGTAACGATGATTATCTGGAGCGCGATAGAGCCTTGAGGAGGTTCCCATGCGCATAGCAGTCTTTGGCGTAGGTGGCGCAGGTGGCTATTTTGGCGGACGACTTGCCCAAGCTGGAGAGGATGTCGTTTTTATCGCCCGCGGAGAGCATTTGCAGGCTCTACGTACACAAGGCCTCCGAGTGGATAGTGTGAAGGGCGACTTTGTACTCCAGTCGGTGCAGGCGACCGATGATTTAGCGCAGTTAGGAGTGGTTGATGCGGTCTTGCTGGGGGTGAAGGCGTGGCAAGTGCCTGAGGCGGCGCAGGTTATGCGCCCTCTGGTCGGAGCAGAAACGTTTGTGGTACCGCTGCAGAACGGAGTTGAGGCGCCTGCTCAGTTAGTAGCTGTGTTGGGTGCGCAGCACGTGTTAGGTGGTTTGGCCAAGATTATCAGTTTTAAAGTTGGGCCGGGTCATATCCGCCATGCTGGAGCAGAGCCTTATGTTGCCTTTGGGGAATTGGATAACCGTATTAGCGAACGCACTGAACGATTACGTCTGGCCTTCAAGAAAGCAGAGGTTACGGTTGAAATCCCCACGGATATACAGGTAGCTATATGGGACAAATTCATGTTGATAGCTTCATGGGGTGGAGTGGGAGCAGTAACGGGTGCTCCAGTCGGTGTATTGCGTAGTGTGCCCGAGACGCGGCAGATGCTTGAACAATGTATGTACGAGATTTTTGCTGTGGCACAGGCAAGTAGCATTGCCTTGCCAAAGGATGCTATTGATAAGGCAATCACTTTGGTGGATACTCTGCCACCCAATGGAACGACCTCATTGCAGCGAGACATTATGGAAGGACACCAGTCAGAACTCGCCTCGTGGAATGGAGCGGCGGTACGTTTGGGAAAGGAAGCAGGGGTAGCCACCCCGTTAAACTCTTTTATCTATCACAGTCTCTTACCGCTGGAGTTACGGGCACGAGGGCAAGTGCAGTTTTCGATTTGACCTGGAAACAACGCTTGGTAGCGGGACAGAAGGAGAAAGGGCGGTCAGGAGTCCACGGAGCCCGCCTCGAAAAAGTTTCTGGGACCGAAGTGATAAGAATGGCTCCCCGAGCTGGACTCGAACCAACAACCTAGCGGTTAACAGCCGCCCGCTCTACCATTGAGCTATCGGGGAGTGCTCTTAAAAGCCAACTTCATTATCGTCATTCGGGCGCATAAAGTCAAGCTAATTACTCCTGATTGCCGAACGACCAGATGGCCAGCAGAATCATCATCGCCCCGAAGGCAGCCAGAATGGCAATCTCGTTCCATACCGTCAGCGCGTGCCCGAACAGGCTTACGCCGTAGGTGGTGTCCGGGGCAGCGCCGAGCACCACCCGGCGGATGGGGGCAACGCCGTAGGTGGCCGGGTTGACCTTCACCAGCACGTTCATCCATTGCGGCAGATCCTGCAGCGGGAAGAACGCCCCGGAGAGA
>CAYFVI010000101.1:0-21581 GCA_964346525.1 uncultured Dehalococcoidaceae bacterium | reverse complement strand
CTTCACTCTCAATACAATCGATTTTCGGAATTATCAGACGAGACAAAAGTCTCTACCTCCTTGCTCTTTATCGCGAGTAGTGTTCCACGATGGTCTTGCCGTCAAACGTGGCCTCTATGTCTTCCGGTGTGGGCAGGGAAACCACCTGTCCCACCAGGTTTTTCTTATCCAGGCTCAACCATTCCGGCACGGCCTTGGCTTCAATGGTCTGCGTGAGCTGCTTGTAATATTCCGATTTGGTACTTTCTTTCCGCCAGCTAATGGTGTCTCCCTCCCTGACCAGTGCCGAAGGTACATTGGTGCGGTGCTCATTAAGCGTAATATGTCCGTGGCGAACCAGCTGGCGCGCCTGATTGCGTGAGTCAGAGAAGCCGAGGCGATAGACGATGTTGTCCAGTCGCCTCTCCAGCAAAATGAGCAGGTTGTCGCCGGTAACACCGGACTGTCTTGACGCTTCGGAGAAAACCCTCCGGAACTGCCTCTCCAGCATCCCGTAGCTATAACGGGCTTTCTGCTTCTCACGGAGCTGCATGCCGCGGTCGGATATTTTCTGTCGCCGACGGAACTGCTGTCCCGGGGGCCTCGGCCGCTTATCAACACTGCACTTTGGGGTAAAGCACCGGTCGCCCTTCAGGAAGAGCTTTACGCCGCTGCGGCGACACATCCGACATACTGCGCCAACGTATCTTGCCATTTTCCCTCTCTTCTATACCCTGCGTCTTTTCGGCGGGCGGCAGCCGTTATGGGGGATGGGAGTAACATCTTTTATGCCTGTAATGTACAGCCCGGAACTCTGAAGTGAGCGAATGGCTGCTTCACGGCCGCTGCCCGGTCCCTTAACGTACACCTCGACCTGGCGCAGGCCGTGCATCATAGCCTTGCGCACCGCCTCGCGAGCTGCCATCTGAGCGGCATAGGGAGTACCCTTGCGGGAACCTTTGAAACCGGCAGTGCCGGAACTGCCCCAGGCAATGACATTGCCTTCGGGGTCGGTAAGGGTAACGATAGTGTTGTTAAAAGTGGACTGAATATAGGCTTTCCCTACCGGAATATTTTTCCGTTCCCGCCGTCTTGTCCTCGCTCGCCTCTTCTGTGCCATAAAAGACTCCTTGTCTTGCTTATTTCTTGGCCATACCCCGTCGCTGGCCTCTGCCGGCTACCGTCTTGCGTTCGCCACGACGGGAGCGGGCATTGGTTCGGGTGCGCTGTCCCCTCACGGGCAGGTTAAAACGATGCCGGCTGCCACGGTAGCTGCCGATTTCAATGAGGCGCTTGATGTTCATCTGAACCTCGCGCCTGAGTTCGCCCTCTACCCGGTACTGCTTGTCGATAACCTCGCGGAGACGATTTACCTCATCTTCGGTTAGTTCGCTCACCTTGGTCTCCGGATTGATGCTGGTCTGGGCCAGAATCCGGCGGCTCAGATGAGGGCCAATGCCATAAATATACTGCAGAGATATCCAGGTGTGCTTATCCCTCGGTATGTCTACTCCAGCAATTCGTGCCATTCTGCTGCCTCCTTACCTTGCTTATCCCTGGCGCTGTTTGTGTTTCGGATTGGAACAGATGACCCTGACCACGCCGTGCCTTTTCACCACTTTGCATTTTTCACATCTTACTTTGGCTGATGCTTTTACCTTCATTATCTAACCCTTCGTCTTACTTAAACCGGTAGACTATCCGGCCACGACTGAGGTCGTACGGCGACAGCTCCACCAGCACCCTGTCCCCGGGCAGGACCCGGATGTAGTGCATCCGTATCTTGCCGGAGATATGAGCCAGCACAGCGTGTCCATTAGCCAGCTCAACACGAAACATCGCATTCGGTAACGCTTCCAATACCGTTCCTTCAACCTCAATCGTCTCTTTCTTAGGCATTTACTTCTCTGGTGAGTACCTCCGGTTCACCATCAGTAATGGCAATGGTATGCTCGAAATGGGCCGACAGGCTGCCATCAGCCGTAAAAACCGTCCACTGGTCGTCACCGACGCGGGTGCGCCAGTCGCCAGCGTTCACCATCGGTTCCAGGGCAAGGGTCATTCCCTTTTTCAGCACCGGTCCGGAATCGGGCAGGCCGAAATTGGGTATCTGCGGCTCTTCATGCATGTCCCGTCCAATGCCATGGCCCGTATACTCCCGAACCACCGAATAGCCCCTTGATTCGGCATAGCTCTGTATGGCATAGGAGATATCTCCCAGCTTGGCTCCGCTGCGGGCGGAACTGATGCCGGTTTTCAGGGCGCCTTTGGTCGTCTCTATGAGCGCTTCCGCTTTCCTGCTTATTTTGCCTACGCCAACGGTCAGTGCCGCATCACCCTGAAAGCCATCGTAGATGGCGCCGAAATCCAGGGAAACGATGTCACCCTCATGCAGCACCCGCTTTCCCGGGATACCGTGCACTATCTCATCATTTATGGAGACGCAGAGGTTGGCGGGAAAGCCGCGGTAGCCCTTGAACGATGATTTAGCCCCGTGGTTTTCCAGCTCTTTCTCGGCTATGGTATCCAGCGCTTTCGTTTCCATTCCCGGTTTTATCCGTCCCACAATCCTCTTTAGTATCATCGCGACGATTCTGCCCGCCCGGCGCATGGCCGCGATTTCATCCTCAGTTTTGATGATAATCGTCATCGAGCGACCAGTTTTTCTGCAGGAAGGGCGGCTACGATTCTCTGTGTCACCTCTCCCACGCTGCCTTCTCCTTCTATTTCCAGCAGCTTGCCCTGACGGCGATAATAATCAACGAGCGGTGCCGTCTCGGCAAAATATACGTCAAGACGCTTCTTTACCGTCTCCGGTCTGTCATCGTGGCGCTGGTAAAGCTCGCCCCCGCACTTATCGCATTTCCCTTCCACTCGGGGAGGGGAATTGGCCACATGGTACACCGCCTGGCATTGGCGGCAGAGCCAGCGTCCGCTCAGTCTTTTAATCAATTCCTCTTCAGATACTTTAATAGAAACCGCTTTGTTAATTGCTTTTCCCTGCTCGCCCAGGGCGCTGTCCAGCGCTTCCGCCTGCGGCAGGTTGCGGGGAAACCCGTCCAGAATTACCCCTTTCTCGCAGTCTGGAGCGGAAAGCCGTTCCATGACCATCCCTATGGTTATCTCGTCGGGAACCAGTGCACCCCTTTCCATATAGGCCTTCGCCTTCTTTCCCAGCTCCGTTCCCTGCTCCAGCGCCTGCCGGAACAGATCGCCGGACGAGATATGAACCAGATTTAATTTCTGAGCTACCATCGAGGCCTGTGTTCCTTTGCCGGCCCCTGGTGCTCCCACAAAAATTATATTATACAACTTTTACCCCTACCTGATAAAGCCTTCATATCTGCGCATCACTAGTTGCGCTTCAAGCTGTTTCATGGTGTCCAGCACCACACCCACCATAATGAGCAGTCCCAGGCTGGAGAGCTGTATGACCTGGACATTGGTTATCTGCCGAGCGACGAAAGGCATGACCGCCACGCAGGCCAGGAAGAGAGCCCCGCCCCAGGTGATGCGGTTGATAACACCGTTGAGGTAGCTCTGGGTATTTTTGCCCGGTCGGATGCCGGGAATGAACCCTCCCTGACGTTGCAGAACCCCCGGCAGGTCCTGCTGCTGGTAAATCACCATGGTGTAGAAGAAGGCGAAGGCCACTGCCATGGCGAAATAAAGACCCCAGTAGAACAGTCCCAGAGGCAGGGCCGCATTCGGGTCGAACAATCTCATAACCCAGTTGGCGAAATTTGGCTCGGTCGGGTTGGCGAAATAGCTGGCCACGATACCCGGGAAGAGGACGATGGACATGGCAAAGATGAGCGGTATCATGCCGGCGGCATTCACGCGGAGAGGGATATGCGTCGTTCCGGAATGACGATACATGCGTCCGCTGCGGAAAACGCTCTTGGCGTATTGCACCGGGATGCGGCGGTGTGCCTCGGTGAAAATGACGATGACCATAATGGTAAGGATAACCATAAGCACATAAACGCTCAGGCCGAGGAAGTTCTCCCTGGCCAAAAAGCCCTGCCCGATCATCTCCGGCAGCTGTGCCACAATGCCGCCAAAGATAATGATGGATATACCGTTGCCGATTCCGTATTCCGTAATCAGCTCGCCGAGCCATACTAGGAATATGGTGCCGGCCACCATGGACAGTACCATCGCTACCATGGGCAGGGGGGCGGCGCTGGAGAGCACCCCCTCGCGCTGCAGGAAGACAAGCTGTCCGTAGCCCTGTATGGAGGCCAGCGGCACCACCATCCAGTGGGTAATGAGGTTGATCTTATTTCTTCCGGATTCTCCCTCTCGGGAAAGGGCATTGAGGCGGGGGATTACCGGCACCAAAAGCATCATGATAATTGAGGCGGTGATATACGGATAAACGCCCATTGCCGCCACGCTGAGCCGTCGCATGGCGCCGCCGCTGAACATGTCCAGCATACCGAGCAGGGCATTGCGTTCAAACAGCGCCTGCAGGGCAGTCTGGTCCACGCCCGGGAGGGGCACATGGGCGATAAAGCGGAAGATGACCAGAATGCCGACGGTGATAAGAATGCGCCGCCTCAGGTCCGGCAGGCTGAAGGCATCCAGCATTGCCTGGAGCAGGCGCGGCCTACTTGGTCTGGGCCGCATGTTCCACCTCCTCGGCCTTCCCTCCGGCTGCCTCTATCTTGGCTTTCGCCGCCGCGGAGAACCTTTTTGCTTTCACGGTAACGGCGTGGCTGACCTCGCCATTGGCCAGGATTTTCAACGGGTACTTCAATGTCTTCACCAGGCCGGCAGCGTGAAGTTTTTCCAGCGTTACCTCGCTGCCTTCCTCAAAAGCATTCAGCTTATCCAGATTAACGATGCTGTACTCCTTGCGGAAGATGTTGGTAAAGCCGCGCTTCCGGGGTAGGCGCTTGATAAGTGGCAGCTGTCCTCCCTCGAAGCCCGGGCGCATCTTGTTGCCACTGCGGGACTTCTGTCCCTTCAGGCCACGTCCGGCATAAGTGCCGTAGCCACTGGCGTTACCGCGCCCAACCCTCTTTCGAGCTCTCCTGGAGCCTAGCGGTGGCGCGATGTCATTTTGCCTCACTTGCTTCCTCCACCTTGACCAGATGTCTTACCTTATTTATCATACCCCGCAGGGACATGGAGTCATCATGGACCACGCTCTGGTTGAGCCGGTGAAAACCGAGCGACGTCAGCGTACGTCGCTGAGATTCATTGTAGCCGATGCTGCTTTTCACCCAGGTAATACGCAGTTTAACCACCTGATTTCGCCTCCTCCTCACCGACCATTGTCTTGCGATTAGCCACTTCCTTTTTCGGGTCCCTGAGCTGGCTCAGGCCAAGCATCGTTGCCTTGGCCACGTTGATATGGTTATCGCTGCCCAGGGACTTGGTCAGAATGTCCTTGATACCGCAGGTCTCGAGCACAGCCCGTACGCTGCCGCCGGCAATCACGCCGGTGCCCGGAGCGGCTGGTTTGAGCATCACTTTGGCCGCACCGTACTCAGCGAGAATCTCATGTGGTATGGTACCCCCTTCCATGGGTACCTTGATAAGGTTCTTCTTCGCCGCGGCGCCGCCCTTGTTTATGGCCGCTGGTACCTCATTGGCTTTGCCTATCCCCAACCCGACATGACCGGCGCCGTCGCCGGTGACCACCAGGGCGCTGAACCGGAGGCGCTTGCCACCCTTCATCACCTTGGCTACCCGGTTGATATACATAAGGCGGTCATTCAGGACTAGGTCAGTGGTGTCCAGTCGGCTAATCGTTTTAATAAGTTTTTCAGCCATTTCGATATTCCTTTAAAATTTCAAACCACTCTTCCGGGCGGCCTCAGCCAGGCTTTTAATCCGCCCGTGGTATTTATAGCCACCGCGGTCGAAGGCAATCTCTTTGATACCCTGGCTTAGAGCTTTCTTGGCGATGGCGGAGCCGACCAGCTCCGCCTGGCCGGCTTTAGTTTTTCCGTTCATCTGGGCTCTGGTTTCCGGGTCAAGAGTTGAGGTAGCAACCAGAGTATGTCCCTTGGTATCATCAATAATCTGTGCGTAAATATGGTTCAGGCTGCGGAAGACGCAAAGTCGGGGCCTGCTCGGGATGCCCTTTATTTGCATCCTCACCCTGTTGTGTCGCTTCTCTCGTGCTATTCTAGGTGTTGTTCTGGTCATGTCTATTTCTTCCCGACCACCTTGCCGGCCTTGCCCGGCTTCAGTTTGACTACCTCTCCGGCATATCTTATCCCCTTACCTTTATAGGCATCAGGGGGACGAATTTTGCGAATCCTGGCCGCCATCTCACCGACCGCTTCCTTATCGATTCCGGCAACCTTGATACGGTTGTTACCCTCAACCGCGAAGGTGATTCCCGGCAGCGCTTCAACCTCCACGGTATGGGAGTAGCCAACGCGCAGAACAAGCTTTTCCCCGGCTTTCTCTGCCCGGTAGCCCACCCCGACGATTTCCAGCTGTTTTTCAAAGCCGCTGCTCACACCAGTTACCATATTATTTATAAGGCTCCGTGCCAGACCATGCTGGGAACGGTGTTCCCGGTCGTCGCTGGGCCGCACCACGATAAGCTCATTATCCTGCTGGGAAACGGAAATCTCCGGATTGATGGCGCGGCTGAGCTCGCCTTTCGGGCCGGTCACCTTCACCCGGTTTCTATCCAGTGTTACCGTTACTCCAGAGGGTATGGCTATTGGCATTTTCCCTACTCTTGACATACTATGTCTCTCCGTTTTCCGATTACCAGACAGAGCAAAGCAGTTCCCCACCGATTCCCTGGCGCCACGCCTGGTGGCCGGTTTTAACACCATTGGAAGTGGAGACGATGGTGATGCCAAGCCCACCGAGGACGCGGGGTATTTCCTTGCTCTCGATATAAACTCTAAGGCCGGGTTTACTCACCCGCTTCATTCCGCTGATAGCGGGCTTATTATGGTCATAATATTTCAATTGAATTTTAATCACCCGTTGCGGCTTTCCCCGGACCACCTCATAGTCGTTGATGAAGCCCTCTTCCTTCAGAATTCGGGCGATGGAGAGTTTCAGCCGTGACGATGGCACCAGCACCTGCTCATGCTTGGCCATCAGGGCGTTACGTATTCTATTTAACATATCGGCAATCGGGTCAGTAACAGACATATAATCCTCTCGATTCTTTTACCAGCTTGATTTTCTTACTCCCGGGAGCTGACCGATTAGCGCCAGCCGGCGAAAACAGATTCGGCACAGGCCAAACTGGCGGATATAGGCACGCGGCCGTCCGCACAGGTGGCAGCGGTTGTGCTGCTGTACTCTGAATTTAACCGGTCTATTCGCTTTTACTATCTTTGATTTCTTTGCCATTTCTACTCCGTTCCGTCTTTGGCAAAAGGCATGCCGAGAAGCTCAAGAAGATGCCTGCCCTCTTCATCCGTCTTTGCCGTGGTGGCGACGGCTATTTCCAGACCACGCAGCTTCTCTATCTTATCGTAGTCTATTTCAGGGAACACGATTTGCTCTTTAAGGCCGAGGGTGTAATTGCCCCGTCCGTCAAACGCGTTCGGCGGTACCCCGGAGAACTCCCGCACCCGGGGCAGAACTGCGTTCACCAGCTTGTCAAGGAATTCATACATCCGCTTACCGCGCAGGGTTACCTTCATGCCGATAGGCATTCCTGCACGCAGCCTGAAGGCAGCGATTGACCTCTTGGCGCGGGTGATTACCGGGTGCTGCCCGGAAATAGCGGAAAGGTCAGCCTCGGCTGATTCCAGGGCTTTGGCATTCTGACTTGCCTCGCCGAGTCCGATATTGAGCACCACTTTAATCAAGCGCGGCACGTCCATGACATTATCGTAGCCGTAGCGCTCCATCAGGGCTGGGACCACTTCTTTCCGGTATTTATCCTTTAACCGTGACATCTAGTCAATCACCTCTCGGCACTTCCGGCAATATCTTACCTTTCTCCCATCTTCGAGGAAGGTAAAACCCACGCGGGTAGGGCGATTGCACTTTCCGCACAGTAACCTGACGTTTGAAGCATCAATCGGTGCCTCCAAATCAATGATACCGGCTTGCCTGACCTGTGCCCGTGCCCGGGAGTGCTTCTTGATGAAGTTTATCCCTTCCACGATGACGCGGTTCTTCTTGGGATAGGCAAAGCGCACCTTGCCTCTTTTCCCTCTATCCTTGCCTTCCATCACCTGTACCGTATCATTCTTTCTTATCTTCATCATCGTCTGCCTTCAGAGTACTTCCGGCGCCAGGGAAATTATCTTGGTGAAATCCTTGTCCCTGAGTTCCCGGGCCACCGGCCCGAAGATGCGAGTCCCCCGAGGATTGTTTTTATCGGTCAGAATTACCGCGGCGTTTTCATCAAATCTGATATATGAGCCATCGGGACGCCGGTAGGGCTGGGCGGTACGCACCACCACGGCCCGGACCACGTCGCCCTTTTTCATGGTGGCACCCGGAATGGCTTTTTTCACCGAAGCGACGATGATATCGCCGACCCGGGCGTATCTTCGCCTTGTGCCACCGAGAACATTGATGCACATGATTTCCCGGGCTCCAGTATTATCTGCGGCTCTCAATCTGGTATACTGCTGAATCATAACTTTGAGTCCTGATGATTACGTTATCTCCTCCGGTCGAATCTCGGGGACCTCTCCTTTGGTGATTATCTCGGCAACGCGCCAGTGCTTGTGTCGGGAAAGCGGTCGGGTCTCCACGATCCTGACTACATCTCCTATCCGACACTCATTTTTTTCATCGTGAGCTTTGTATTTGGTAGCCCAGGTAATGGTCTTCCGGTACTTCGGAAAGCGTTTGGGGGTGTTTACGGCAATCACCACCGTTTTATCCATACGGTTGTTGATCACACGCCCAATTCTGCTTTTGCGCTTCTCTTCCATAACGCTACCTTATCCCCAGTTCTCTTTCCTTCAATATGGTCTTAATACGAGCAATTCTCTTCTTTACCATCGGCAGCTCGCGATGGTTCACCAGCTGTCTCGTTGCCAGCCGGAAGCGCAGATTAAGCAATTCCTGCTTGGATTCTTCTATCTGCTTCTGCAGGTCTTCCGTACTCAGTGCTCTGAATTCATCAATTCTAACCATTGGCCGGTTCCTTTATACCATCATTAATGGGTGGCGCCGGTATCCCGGGCCACGAACTTTGTGGCAAACGGGAGCTTGTGCGAGGCCAGGCGTACCGCTTCTTTGGCGGTTTTTTCTCCCACGCCCGCCAGCTCAAATAGTATTCTCCCCGATTTAACCACGGATACCCAGTGGTCTGGAGCTCCTTTGCCGCTGCCCATACGGGTCTCCGCCGGCTTCTTGGTGACCGGTTTATCCGGAAACACGCGTATCCAGACTTTGCCGCCGCGGCGGATATAACGGGTGATAGCACGCCGCGCCGCCTCAAGCTGTTGCGCTGTGATCCAGGCTGACTCCAGTGCCTGCAGGCCGTAATCGCCGAAAAGCGTGGTATTACCTGCCTGGGCGCTTCCCCGGCGGTGTCCTTTATGGGACTTGCGATATTTAACCCTCTTCGGCTGTAGCATCTTTTTCCTCGTCTTCGGTTACACTGAAAGCTTCGGCCTCGGCGACAGGCTCACCGGTCGATTTCGCCTTCTGGCTTCTTTTAGCGGTCTTCTTTGCCGGTTTTTTCTCAATCTTCTCTTCGGCAGTTGCCTCGGCTGTTTTCGTCGATGCGGGTTCTTCCACTTCGGCAGACTTTGCGGTTCTGGTTCTGCGTTTTGCCGCCGGCTTCTCTTCCGCAGTCGCTTCAACCTTCTCCACTGCCTCGGCTTCAGCCGGTTTTTCCTCTGCTGGTGCCGCTGGTTTTCGCCTTCGGGATGGCTTGGCCGGTGCTTCTTCTGCTTTCTCTTCAACGGCTGCTTCAGGAGCGGTTTCGGCAATGGCTTCACCGGTTACACCGGCAGCTGGTTCAACCATCTCCTCTTCCGGCTGGGCCTCAGTGGCTGGCTCGGTAGCGGCCTCGGCTTCAACGGCCACTTCCGCGGGCGCTCCCTCAATGGGCAGTTCCTTTGGCTCAGGAAGGATTTCCCCTTTGAAAATCCATACCTTAATGCCGATTCTGCCCATAGTGGTATGTGCTTCAGTGAATCCATAGTCAATGTCCGCACGCAATGTATGTAAGGGAACTTGACCATCGTGCATTGTCTGGCGTCGTGCGATTTCGGCATCGCCCAGCCGACCGGAGCAGTTGACCCTTATTCCCTTGGCGCCAGCCTGCATGGTGCGGAAAATCGCCTGTTTCATCGCTCTCCGGTAGGCTATACGGCGCTGAATTTGTTCGGCAATGGTTCGTGCCACGAGCGTGGCATCAAGTTCCGGCTGGCGGACCTCCTGGATGTTCAGGCGGACCTTTCTGCCAACCAGTTTTTCCAGGTAAACGCTCAGCTCATCAACGCGCTGCCCACCCCGCCCGATGACGATGCCGGGACGGGCAGTGTAAATGGTAACCGACACTTCCTTGGCCTGCCGGTCAATCTCCACAAGGGAGATTGCGGCGTCAGCATACTTGGACTGAATCGCCCGCCGTAGTTTCAGGTCTTCGTGCAGGGACTCGGCGTAATGCGTATCGGCGTACCATTTGGCCTGCCAGTCCTGTATGACACCAATTCTAAAGCCTATGGGATGAACTTTACGACCCAATTATGCCTCCTCATCGCCCACAATAACCGTTATATGGCTGGAATCCTTTCGTATGGGGCTTATTCGACCACGCGCCCGGGGATAGAACCGTCTCATTCTCGGTGCTTCATTGGCGTAGATGGTGATGATTTTCAAATCCGATGGTGTCAACTGATAGTTATTTTCCGCGCTGGCGGCGGCGGACTTTACCGTCTTTGCCACCACACGAGCATTGGGCGATGGCGTAAATCTGAGCAACGTCAACGCTTCATCAACCGTCTTGCCCCGCACCATATCGATCAATGGCCGTACCTTGCGCGCCGATATTCCTGTGTCCTTGGCAAAAGCTCTTACCTGCATATTATGCCTTACCTGTACCTGCCTATTAGCGCCTTACCTGGCTTGTCTTCTCTGACCGGGAGACGTGGCCGCGAAAGGTTCGGGTCAGGGCAAACTCGCCAAGCTTGTGTCCCACCATGTTCTCGGTGATGAAAATGGGTACGTGCCTGCGGCCGTCGTGCACACCGATGGTCAGGCCTACCATCTCTGGCAGGATGGTGGATGAGCGCGACCAGGTTTTGATGACCGCTTTCTGTCCAGACTTGATAACGGCCTCAACCCTCTTCATCAACTTGGCATCGATATATGGTCCCTTTTTTATCGACCTTGACATTGTTTACCTCTGCTTACCGCCTCTCCGTTTTATAATCAATCTATCGGAGGCTTTTGGTTTGCGGGTGCGATAGCCGAGCGCTGGTTTACCCCATGGCGTCTTTGGCCCGGGCAGCCCTACCGGACTTCGGCCTTCGCCGCCACCGTGAGGATGGTCCCGCGGCGTCATTGCCGAGCCCCTCACTGTGGGCCGCCAGCCCATCAGCCGTTTCCGCCCCGCTTTCCCAAGCTCAATATTCTGGTGGTCAACATTACCTACCTGTCCGATAGTCGCCATGCAGTCGCCACGGACGCGTCGCATTTCACCGGAGGGCATGCGTATCAGCGCGTACTCGCCTTCCTTGACCATCAGTTGCGCCGCGGCGCCGGCACTCCGCACCATCTGCCCTCCCTTGCCCTTTTCCATCTCAATATTGTGAAGGAGGGTACCGCTCGGGATGACCTTCAGCGGCAGCGCGTTGCCCGTCTTCACTTCAGCATCCGGACCGGACACGACCGTATCATCGAGGTTCAGCCCGGCCGGGGCTAGAATATATCGTTTTTCTCCATCGGCGTAATAAACAAGCGCAATTCGAGCGGAGCGGTTCGGGTCGTACTCGATCGCGGCCACTCTGCCCGGCACGCCGATTTTATCGCGCTTGAAGTCGATAACGCGGAGTTTCCGCTTCGCGCCACCGCCCCGGTGGCGAACGGTTATCTTCCCCCGGTTGTTGCGTCCACCCTGCTTCTTCAGTGGCGCAACCAGCGATTTCTCCGGTTTATCCTTGGTTATCTCTTCAAATGTGGCGCCGCTCATTCCCCGCCTGCCCGGCGAGGTGGGGCGGAATACCTTAATGGCCACGCAATTCCTCCTGAATTAATTCCCAAGCACTAATTGCTAAATCCTAAACACCTTCAAAGAATTCTATTTTGTCCTCAGGTCTCAAGGTAACGACTGCTTTCTTCCAGGGTGGAGTGTTGTACACACGTCTGCCCACTCTTTTCGTTTTCCCGGCGACCTTGATAATATGCACATTAATCACTTTAACGCGAAACGCTTTTTCCACAGCCTGCTTGATTTGAGGCTTGGTCGCCTCTTTGGCCACTTCAAAAGCATATTTATTCTGCACCTGCAGCACGGTGTTCTTTTCCGTTATCAACGGACGTTGTAAAACATCAGACAGATGCATTTTTAACCTCTGCCACCGCTTTTTCTCCCCAGAGCTCTTCCACACGGCGCACGGCGGACACCGTCATCAATAGCACCCTGTGCGAGAGGATGTCAAGTACGTTGAGCAGATTTGCCGGCATTGTCTTGATTCCTTCTATATTGCGCGCGGCTTTTATCACATGTTCCTCCGCTTCGGCTGTTACCACCAGTGCCGAGGAGTCTGCCCCGAGGGCATTTAGAATCTGTACCATATATTTGGTCTTAGGTTCAAGCTTCAGTTCCTGCACCACTTTTAACTCTTCATCTTTCACCTTGGACGAGAGAGCGCACTTCAAGGCCAGGCGGCGCATCTTCTTTGGCGTGTCCTGATGATAGTCCCGCGGCTTCGGCCCGAAGATGATGCCTCCTCCACGCCGTGTCGGCGAGCGACGCCCGCCCGCCCGGGCCTGGCCGGTGCCTTTCTGGCGGAAAAGCTTCTGGCTGCTGCCTTGGACCTCGCTTCTGGTCTTGGTTGAGGCGGTGCCCTGACGGGCGTTGGCCAGTTGCCCGACCATCACTTGGTGTACCACGCCTTCGTTGAAGGGCACGGCGAAGACCAGGTCACTGACTTCAATCTGGTCAATTACCTCGCCGGTAAGACTGTAGACCGGGACCTGCACTTCCTTACTTCCCCCTCCTCGACTTCTTTATCAGTAGCAGGCCGTTTTCCGCTCCCGGAACTGCCCCCTTGACCAGCAGGAGGTTGCGCTCCGGGTCAGCCTGAAACACCTCAAGGTTGCGCACCGTGACGCGCTGGTCCCCCATGTGTCCGGCCATGCGCAGTCCTTTGTAGACACGTCCCGGCGTGGCACTGGAGCCTATGGAGCCCGGGGCGCGGTGCCGGTCAGATTGACCATGCGTCTTGGGACCGCCAGCAAAACCATGCTTTTTAACCACGCCGGCAAAGCCTTTGCCCTTGGATAGACCGGTGATATCAACCAGGTCACCAGACTTAAAAAGGCTGGCGTCAATCTTCTGACCCTCTTCAATGTCCTTGACGTCATCCAGCCTGAACTCGCGGAGGTATTTGAAATGGCCGAGTTCCTTGAGGTGCCCGCGCTGCGATGAGTTGAGGCGTTTGGCCTGGCCAAAGCCGAGCTGGACGGCGTTATAACCATCTTTCTCCGCCGTTTTCACCCGGGTAACGGTGCACGGCCCGGCCTCAATGGCGGTTACTGCGGAGAGGGTGCCATTATCACGGAAGGCCTGGGACATGCCCAATTTTTTACCGATAATTCCCTGAACCATCTTTTCTCACTCTTCTATAGCTTGATATCAATCTCCACTCCGGAAGGTATGTTCAGTTTGGTTAAAGCATCTATTGTCTTTGACGTGGTCTCCACAATGTCAATGATGCGCTTGTGCGTCCGTATTTCAAATTGCTCCTGTGAATCTTTATCAATAAAGGTGGAGCGGATGACACTGTATTTCTTAATGTGTGTGGGCAAAGGCACCGGCCCAACCACCACCGCACCGGTGCGCTCCACGGCATCGACGATCTGAGCCGCCGACTGGTCAACTATCCGGTAGTCAAATCCTTTCAGCTTGATGCGGATTTTCTGTTTAGGCATGTCCTCTCCCTACTGCCTGTGCTGTTATTTCTTCGGTCAGTTCTGCCGGTAATTCTCTATATTTATAGTATTCCAGCGAGTGCGTGGCCCTGCCCTGGGTGAGCGACCTCAGCCTGGTGGCATAGCCGAAGGTCTCGGCCAGCGGTATCAGGCACTGAATAACGTACACATCACCCTGGGCGTCAATATGCTCGATGTGTCCCCGCTTGGCATTGATGTCGCCGATGATATCTCCCAGGAACTGCTCCGGCGCCACTATTTCCAGCTTCATTATGGGTTCGAGGAGAACCGGTTTGGCTTTCTTTACGCCGTTTCGCAGTGCCAGAGAGCCGGCCATTTTGAAAGCGAGCTCGGAGGAGTCAACGTCGTGGTAGCTTCCGTCATAGATGGTGGCTTTGATATCGACCACGGGATAGCCGGCGAGTACGCCCGTCTCCATGGCTTCCTTTATGCCTGCCTCGACGGCAGGGATATATTGCCTGGGGATAACGCCTCCCTTGAGGGAATCAATAAACTGAAAACCACCGCCCCGACTCACGGGCTCGAGCTCCAGCCATACGTGGCCGTACTGGCCGTGCCCTCCTGTCTGCCGTACGAATCTGCCCTCAACCTTTATCGGTACGGTAATCGTCTCCTTGTAGGCGACCCTTGGCTTGCCCACTTTGGCGCCGACGCCGAACTCGCTTATCAGGCGGTTGACGATGACCTCAAGGTGAAGCTCACCCATGCCGGAGATGATGGTCTGTCCCGTTTCCTCATTAAAGGTGACTTTGAAAGTGGGGTCCTCTTCGGTCAGCTTCTGTAAAGCGTCGCCCATTTTATCCTGGTCGGCCCTGGTCCTGGGTTCAATGGAGATAGAGACCACCGGCTCGGGGAAGCGGATTGATTCCAGCAATACGGGCTGGGAAATGTCGCAGAGGGTATCACCGGTGAAGGTGTTCTTCAAGCCCAGGGTGGCGACGATGGTTCCGGTGTCAGCTTCACCCACCTCCTCGCGACGGTTTGCGTGCATCAGAAGCAGCCTCCCTATACGCTCCCGCTTGCCTGACGTTGAGTTCAGGACCTGGCTCCCGGCCTTCATGATGCCGGAGTAAACTCGGAGGTAAACCAGCCTGCCGACAAATGGGTCGGCAACAACTTTGAAAGCCAGGGCGGAAAACGGGGCTTCATCGCTAGCCGGGCGGGTGACCTCAGCTTCCGAATTGACATCGATGGCCAGCACCGGCGGCACGTCAGGGGGGGAGGGGAGGTAACTGACGATGGCATCAAGGAGCGCCTGTACGCCTTTATTGCGCAGGGCGCTGCCGCAGAGAATGGGCACGCCTTTGTTGGCCAGCGTTACTTTGCGCAGTGCCTGTTTAATTACTGACGGGCTGATCTCATGGCCTTCAAGGTAGGCTTCCAGGATATGGTCGTCATGCTCGGCCAGCTTTTCGACCAGGGCATTGCGGTATTCATTGTAACGCTTGCGCTCGGCATCCGGAATGGCTATTTCCTCTGGCTCCGTATTAGGATTGCTGTCATAATGCCAGGCCTTATCTTCAATGAGATCGATTACGCCTTCAAATGATTCGCCGCTGCTCAGGGGAAGCTGGATGGGCAGCGGTTTCGCCTTGAGTCTCTTTTCAATCATGGATATGGTGCGTTTGAAATTGGCGCCCACGCGGTCCATCTTGTTGATAAAACATATCCTGGGCACGCGGTAGCGGTCAGCCTGTCGCCAGACCGTCTCTGACTGTGCTTCGACTCCGGCCACCCCGTCAAAGACCACCACGCCGCCGTCCAGCACCCTGAGGCTGCGCTCCACCTCGGCGGTGAAGTCAACATGGCCCGGCGTATCTATGATGTTGATGCGGTGGTCCTGCCAGTAGCAGGTGGTTGCGGCGGCGGTTATGGTAATGCCGCGTTGACGTTCCTGCTCCATCCAGTCCATGACCGCGGTGCCGGTATCCACATCTCCAATCTTGTAGGTACGGCCGGTATAATACAATATGCGCTCGGTAACGGTGGTCTTGCCGGCGTCAATATGGGCAATAATCCCAATATTTCTGATTTTCTCTAAAGGAAAACTTCTGGGCATCGCTTTTGCCTTTGCTGGAATCGGATTTTTGGTCATAATCTTCGTGCTAATGATTGTTCACCTTTTACCATCGGTAGTGGGCGAAGGCGCGGTTCGCCTCAGCCATTTTGTGGGTATCTTCACGTTTTTTAATGGTGGTGCCTTCACCACGCAGTGCATCGGCCAGCTCATCCGCCAGCCGCTCTGTCATTGATTTGCCTTTTCTTGACCTGGCCGATTTTAACAGCCAGCTCAATGCCAGAAACAGACCTCGGTCGGAGCGTACTTCCACGGGTACCTGATAGGTGGCGCCGCCCACACGGCGCGGTTTGACTTCAAGCAACGGCGTTGCGTTCTTTACCGCTTGTTCCAGCGCCGTCACCGGGTCCTTGCTCGACCGCTCCTCCAGAATATCAAGTGCACCGTAGACAATTCTTTCCGCAGTCCTTTTCTTACCACACTTCATCACCTTGTTTACCAGTCTGGATACGGTTACATTATGATATTTGGGGTCCGGCGATATTTCTCTGGTTTCCGGTTGGGCACGCCTTGGCATTGTCTACTCCTTTGTTTAGGCTATTTCTGCCTTCTCCTTTGACATTTTGCTGCCGTATTTACTGCGACCCTGTCGGCGGTTGGCCACGCCGCTGGTGTCAAGCGCACCGCGTACGATATGGTATCGGACGCCCGGTAAATCCTTGACGCGTCCGCCGCGAATCAGCACTACCGAGTGTTCCTGCAGTTCGTGGCCTTCACCCGGGATGTAGGCAGTAACTTCCATCCCGTTGGTCAACCTGACCCGGGCTATCTTGCGCAGTGCCGAATTCGGTTTCTTGGGTGTCATGGTTCGAACCTGAGTGCAGACGCCCCGCTTCTGCGGCGAGCCCTTGCCCTCAATCATCCTGTTTTTCAGCGCATTGAAGGTGAAGCGCAGCGCTGGCGACTTGGTCTTTTTGGCCGCCTGTTTCCGTCCTCTATGTATCAGTTGGTTAATGGTTGGCAAGTTTATTCCTCCTGCCCTACAATTTTAAAGGATGAGCCTTGGCTCATCCATTTTTAATGACAGACCGAACTGCTTTAGTTCAATCCATCAGCTACTGCTGAAGGCCAAATATCCAAGAGGAAAGTTTACCATAGGTTCAGATTAATTGTCAATAGCGACAGCATGCTCCGGGTGAACTTATGTCCCACCGAGTAAGCGGCGTAGCCCCTTACCCTGCTCTTTGCACCAGTTATAGATGGTGAAAAGTTCCCAGCCGATGCAGAAATGGCGTACGCCCATATCGATAAATTCCCGGGCCTGTTTGAAATCCTTGATTTCCACGCGAGGATGCACGCCTTTTTTGAGCGCCAGTTCAATCACATCCCTTTGCTTGCGCTGCATCTCGGGGCTGTTCATCTGCCCCGCCCGGCCCGTGTTGACCGAGAAATCGCAGGGGCCAAACTGAATCATGTCCAGTCCTTCGACTGACAGCACCTCGTCCATCTGCTCCACCAGGCTCTCTTTCTCCACCATGATGGCAATGACCGCCTCACGGAGAGCTTTGACCCAGGCTTCGGTGCCGATCTCAAGGACAAAGCCGGTGATGCGCCGTACCACACATCCCTGGAAGCCATTGTCCTCTGGCGTGTCGGCCCTTACCATGCGGATGCAATGCCTGACCTCGTCTGCGGACTGGCAATCGGAGAAAAGCATGTTGGGTATGCCGGCGCCGAGCGACCGGCTGGTGATGAACAGGCGCGGGTCCTGCTCTACTTTCATCATGGAGGACATATGGGGGAATAAATCCACGGCCCTGGCGAAGTCATCAAGCTGGGGCAGGCTCCAAGTGGCGTACTGTCCGCATAGTTCGATGTAATCAAAGGAGCCGGAATGCCCGATAACCTCAACAATCTCCGGCGAGGTGGTGATAACGTGGGTACCAATGGTGGGCTTCCCGGCATCCAGAAGCTCCCTCAGTCGGTTCTTTCTCATAGAAATCTCCTTTGCTGCTGCATTATCTGTTATCGGTGGTTTTTAACGGGCTTTTACCTTGTCGTAGAGTTCAGTGGCCCGGTAGGAGCTCCTGACCAGGGGCGAGGAAGCAACCTCCGCGAATCCCATTTCTCTTCCGATTACTTCATACTCGGCGAATTCCTCCGGAGGTATGAATCGAACCACCGGATGATGCTGCGCCGAAGGCGCCAGGTATTGCCCGATAGTAAGAAGGTCGCAATCTGCCTCCCTCAGGTCGCCCAACACCTCGATAACTTCTCCCCGGCTCTCGCCCAGGCCGAGCATGAGGCCGGACTTGGTGACGGCTTCCGGGCTCAGCTTTTTGGCCGTATAGAGTAATTCCAGTGAACGGGCGTAGTTTGCCCCCGGCCTGACCTCTGGGTAAAGGCGGGGCACTGTTTCCACGTTGTGGTTGATGACCTGCGGGCTGGATGCCATCACCATCCTGATGGCCTCTTCTGAGCCTAGAAAGTCGGGGACGAGGACCTCAACCGTGATGCCGGGCAGGTTCCCCCGGAGCAAGGTTACCGTCCGGGCGAACTGGAAGGCGCCGCCATCGGGCAGGTCATCCCTAGTAACGGAGGTGAGGACAACGTAGCTTAATCCCATTTTCTTAACTGCCTCAAGCACGTGTCCCGGCTCCGCTTTATCAACCGGGATGGGGCGTCCTTTCTTTACCGCGCAGAAGTTGCACCGCCGGGTGCAAACGTCACCCAGGATGAGAAAGGTGGCCGTGCCTGAAGTGAAGCACCGGCCGATATTTGGGCAGAGGGCGCTCTGGCAGATGGTGTGCAGGTGCAGCCCGTCCAGCAGGCCATGCATGGATGACATGACGGCAGGGTCGGCGAGCCGCTGCTTAAACCAGGGTGGCAGTCTTCCGCTCATAATCACTCTCGTCAGCAGGTTCATCCCCGAATTTCAGTTCAACTTCAAAAACCTCGGCGAAGTGGGCCAGTAAACGCTGTGTTACCTCGTCCTTTGGCAGCTTATGTCCGAGAAGGCGAGCCATCGAAGTTGCCGTTTTGTTGGCGAAACCGCAGGGGTTTATCAGTGAAAAATGGTCAAGTTTGGTATTTACATTCAGGGCAAAGCCGTGCATGGTAATCCACCTGCGGACGCTGAGCCCGAGGGCGGCAATCTCCATATCGTTGGCCCAGACGCCGGCGTGGTTGTGATCGCGCCCCGATTTTATGCCGTAGTCCGCCAGCGTCCTGGTGAGCGCTTCCTCCAGGCTGTAAACATACCGGTGGATATCGCGTTCCCGCTCCCGCAGGTCCAGGATGGGATAGCCAACAATCTGTCCCGGGCCGTGATAGGTGACATCGCCGCCGCGGTCGGTGAAGATTAGAGACACGCCGGCGCGGGACAGTTGTGCCGGTGCCGCAAGAACGTTTTCCAGCTTGCCCAATTTGCCGATGGTGATGGTGGGCGGGTGCTCCAGGAGGAGCAGCGTATCGAATATCCGACCCTGCAATCTCTGCTGGAGCAGTTCCTTCTGCAGTTCGAATGTCCGGTGGTATTCAATCCGCCCAAGCTGGCGTACTACACAGATAGACCTTTGCCCCAATTTCCCTACCTGTTCTTTGATGGATAGTGTATTGTCTCGCCGGTAACCTCGAGGGCGGCCTCGTGCATGGCCTCGGAAAGCGAGGGGTGGGCATGCAGGGTGGCAACGATGTCCGGCACGGTGGCCTCCATCTTCATGGCCAGTGTGGCCTCGGCAATGAGCTCGGTGGCCCGCGGCCCCAGGATATGAATGCCCAAAATCTGACCGTACTTCGGCTCGGAGACGATTTTAATCAGCCCACGGCGCTCGCCCAAGATGGTGGCGATGCTGTTGGCGGCGAAGGGGAACCGTCCTATCTTTACTTCGTATCCCTGCGCCCTGGCCTCTTCCTCGGTAAGGCCGACGCTGGCCAGCTCCAGCAGGCTGTGGGCAAACCTGGGCACTACATTGTAGTCAATGGCCGCGCTATGACCCATGGCGTTCTCGGCAGCGATGATGCCCTCTTCCATGGCCACGTAGGCGAGCATGATGCCGCCGGCCACATCGCCCGCGGCATAGATGCCGGGGACGCCGGTCTCCATGTGCTCGTTGACCTGAACGGCGCTTTTGTTCATTTTCACCCCGGCTTCCTCGAACCCTAAATTGTCTGTGTTCGGCCGATATCCCACAGCGATGGCGACCGTTTCCGCTTCTAATTTCTGCTCCGTTTTGCCATCCGAGATGATGGCCGTTTTCCCGCCAGAGCTGTCTTCTATCTGCGATACCTTCGTGCCTTCGTAGAGCTGGACGCCATCGTCCTTGAGCGCTTTGGCCAGTATTGACGTAAGCTCGGCATCTTCCAGGGGCAGTATGTGAGAGAGCATCTCCACCACACTCACCTGGCAGCCAAGCTTGGCCAGGATGGTGGCCATTTCAATGCCGATAACGCCGCCACCTATCATGATGACGCTTTTTGGAATGCTTTCCAAGTTGAGGATTTTCTCGGCGTTGATTATGCCGGAAGGGCTATCCGCGCCCGGAATAGGGAGAGATATCGGCTTGCCGCCAGTGGCCAGTATTATCTTCCTGGCCTGGATGACCTGCTTCTGGCTGTCGCTCTCGATTTCCCCCTGAAGGGAGGGGCGTAACCTGGCCCGTCCCTTGATAACCTCTATCTTATTCCCTTTCAACAGGCTTTCCACACCGGACACGTGAGTCTTGATTACCATATTCTTGCGCGCCTGCATTCTGGCCAGGTCAGCGCTGACATCTTTGGCGGTGATGCCGAACTGCTCCGCGCTTTTCATCGTTTCGTAGAGCTCAACGCTGTGCAGCAGTGTTTTCGACGGCACGCATCCCCGATTGAGGCAGGTGCCGCCCAGGGCATCCATCTCAATGAGAGTATCCCTGCCACCGAGCTGCGCTGCCCTTATGGCGGCCACATAGCCCGCCGGTCCGCCTCCTATAATGACCAGCTCTCTATCTTCCACAGAGTTCCTCCGTTAAATAGCGAGAAATCACCGTTAATTTTGGCCTTAATCAGTTCTACGTTGTTAGGTCGTCAACCGCCTGCTGCACTACCTGTAAATAGGCCAGAGACGGCCCGCCGCCCATCTGCACCGCCACCCAGCCGGCTTCCATGACCTGTTCTTTGGTAGCACCGTGAGCCAGCGCGCTCTTCACGTTGGCTCCAATGCACCAGTGGCAGTGTTCGGCCACAGCAATGCCCACGGCAATGAGGTACTTGTATTTCTGTTCCAGTGCCCCCGGCGCTTTGGCCGCCTGTGTCAATGCGGCGAAGCCCTGCCGCTGCTGGGGCCACTCCTTCTGCCAGCGTGCTACGTTGGCGTCAAATTCCTGCACCACTTCTTTCATGTTTTGCATTTTGTCCTACCCTCTCACTATTGTACTACCTGTGCTCAGGCGAGAAGAAGCGCGGGATTCTCCAGGGCGCTGATAAGGCTTGATATGAACTTGGCAGCCACGGCGCCGTC
>CAYFVI010000100.1:0-13719 GCA_964346525.1 uncultured Dehalococcoidaceae bacterium | reverse complement strand
GCACCGGTCAACCTGACCTTGACGGTGCCATCATTGACCTCAATCAGTTCCACATCGCCGCCGTCCCTCTGAAGCTGGGGGCGAATCTTGTCCATTATCTCCGTGACTTTATCCTGCATGATAAACTCCTATGAAAAAATACCTGCTACTTCTATTTTATCTGCTGCCAGAGGCGTTCGTCAAACCAGCCATAAGGGATAAATCCGCGGGCGTGCGGAATTTGGTGACAATAGTATAAAGGGCCGCTTATGTCACCACCCGGGCACTGGCTGTTTCTGGAAGTATCGAGTGGAGTTTAGAGATTGAAATAATGAGGGAGGCAGGGATTTGAGCCTGCCCCCCTCTGACCAGTGCCCTTTAGCTATATCTAGCCCTACTTATTATGGATTACGATGTTGCCGCCAGCAATGGGTTGATGCATACCGTTATCGTAGATAACCGTCTCGACACCGTTGTCTTCAGTCCATATCTTGATACGGAAGGTGTCTTGGTCCCCGTCACCGGCCCACAGCATGAAGCGGTAGCCCTCCTCGCCATTGACTGTACCAATACCCTTAAATCTTGCATTATCTCCAGCGATTATCATCCATTCATAGCTATCGCTGTGGAAATTGAGGTCAGCAGCCCTGAACACAAACTGGGTCTGTCCATCCGGTAACGAGGCGCCCTTCTTGTACTTGGAGACAAAGCCGAAGGTTGCTTTGCCGGTGGGGGGTGCCACCGGCTCAAAGTCGTAGATCATCTTGACGCCATTAACGCTAATGGTGAGGGCATCTGCATGTCCCGTAAAGCTAGTGGACCACCCGCTGCCGACGTTGACGCCAAACCCATATTTGATTGTCGCATCAGGATATAGAGACAGAAACTGCTGCCAAGTTACGGGTTGGGATATAGAGCCCGGGCCAGTGAACCCGGTAGCCCAGACACATGCGCCGTCATTTATCACGTCCCAGGTTTGCCACGTGTTAGGAGTGACGGTGTTTGCGTAGTACGGCTCAAAATTCAGGGTTGCGTAATCGTCAAATCCCGAAATGTCTGGACCATCAGGGTCAATTTCCATCTGCAACGCCGGGTCTAGAGTATTAGAGTTGCCATAGGTCGAGTAACCAAGCTCCGTGATGTCAGCCAGCTTCACACCCATATACGAGTAGTTGAACAGTGTGTATTTATCCGATATACCTGTGGTGTTCATCTGGAAGCTGCCAACACCTAGAGGTGGAGTTGCCGGCCCAGAGACGAAGGCACCATTACCAGAGCCGGCCTGGTTCGCTACAAGCCAATCTACACCTACATTAGCCGGAGTCACAACGATAGTCCCAACGGGATCAGGCCCATTCGGTCCAGGCATATAAGCATGTGGTGGCGAATCTATCCAGCCGCCGCCGGTGACGAATCCGTAGCTGGGAAGAGCCGGAGTCATGATTACTCGGTAACTACTGTCACCCAGTGGAATCACCTCAACGGAAAATCCCGGGTATTGCAGCGGCACCACTTCACTGCCCCAACTCCAGTCCATATCCCAGCACATAGGGCCACCACCGTAATTAACGGCTCCATCCGGGATTTCCGGCGTTCCTGTACCGGGGAGATAGGCACCAATATCGGTCTCAGCGGCATACATGCCCGCCCAGTCCATTGTTCCTGACATTGGGACACCCCTGGCTATTTTTTCATAGCCTGTTTCATACCAAGGGTGTTGAGCAGTTGCGCTAGGGTGATTACGCACAGCCCACTTTTGTAAACCATCCTCTACGGTAAAATTCAGGCTATACTGATACCAATCCGGGGTATCTGTAGGCCAAGATGGCCATGCATCGTGGTCAGAGATTTCTTGCTCAGTCCAAACCGGGCCGGTACCGGGGTCATCGCCAAACCATGCCGAAGCCCCCTCTTCGGCATAAATGTCATATCCGGCCTCTCCATCCCCAACGGGTATGGCAGACTCGTCTACCATCGGTATGACTCCGGTGTAAGTCCCGTCACCGTTGTCGGTCAGCGTCCCCTCAAAAATCATAGTGGAAGACTCAACATCATTTGACATAGCCGGAGTTGCCATGACGAGGTTTAGACTAAGTACCAGTACGAGCGCAAGCAAAATACTGAAAGCTTTCCTTTTCACTTTCCTCTCCTTCATAATAGATTTTTATATCAACAGGTCTTTCCCGAGCGTCAATGGGTCTACCCCATCCTCTTTAAGCATCCAATTTTAGTATCTTACGTATTCCTTCATATAGACTACCTCCCTTATAAAAATTTAAACCGACCTTTTCGGGTCGGTTTCACCATTGGCTCCCCACAACTCCAGTGACCAGTTTTGAGCGGTGGTTCCCTGCCCCCCTTCCTCAAACCAACATCACTACTAGCCTGAGGTAATCTTTGTATTGCTCTCTATTTAATTTATTCCTTGTATTTGTTTATAGACATTCTCTCCTGTACCCGTAATTCCACGGGGGTGATTATAACACTTTGAGTGATTTTGTCAAGCTAACAAAACCTCATTTCACTTAACTTTACTTAATAAAGCGGTTTTATCATGGCCCTGCAATCATCTGTAACTTCTCTGGCGTAAAGAATGTGGTTACTGAAATTTCCCCTTTCTCTCATCGCAATTTTTTAAGTAAAGATTGTTCTAAAAGAACTCACTAATAGACTTTTATTTTATTGAATGATAATGTAGAATATAGTGCTTATAATTGGGTTTATTTTATCGGGGAGATGATGACGTATCAGGAAGAGAGGCTGGCGAGCCTGAAACGGCAGCGCACCAAGCAGGCGATAGACCTGGCCATGCAGGGTCGCTGGGGGGAGGCAATTGCCGCCAACAGGGCGATTCTGGAGGATTTTCCCAACGATGTGGATGCCCACAACCGCCTGGGCAGGGCTTATATGGAGCTGGGCGAATATCAGCAGGCCAGGGAGGCTTACAGCCGAACTGCTCAGCTTGACCCTTTCAACACCATTGCCAAAAAGAACCTGCAGCGTTTGAACTATCTCGGCGAGGCAAAGGTGGCCGCCGAAAGCGCGGCGCGTAAGGTTGAGCCGCACCGGTTCATTGAGGAGATCGGCAAAGCTGGCGTGGTAAACCTCTATCAACTGGCGCCAACGCAGGTGCGCGCCCGCCTCGTCGCCGGCGACGAGGTATTTCTCAAGATAATCGGTACTGGCTTAGTAGTTGAGGATGACCTCGGGCAGTACGTAGGACATATTGACCCGAAGCACGGACAGCGTCTGATTAAATTAATGGATGGTGGCAACAGGTATTCGGCAGCGGTGGTGAGCTCCACTGAAGAGGCGATGACCGTCATCATCCGCGAGGTCTATCAGGACCCGAGCCAGATAGGGAAGCTATCTTTTCCATCAAAAGGAGCGGAGGAGCTCAAGCCTTACGTTGACGAAAAGGTCTTCAAGCTTGAGTCTGAAATTGAGGAGATCATGCCGGAGGAATCCGGCTACACCATCATCGGTGGCGATGAAATAGAAGTACTGCCGGAGGAGTCTGCTGACATCGGTGACGAGTCCACCAGCGAAGAAGAATAGGGGGTTATAGCCTATGGCAATCGGTACGGTGAAGCCGGTATCAATAGAACGGGAGATGCAGAGCTCATATCTCGATTACGCCATGAGCGTCATCGTGTCCCGCGCCCTGCCAGACGTGCGTGACGGGTTGAAACCGGTGCACCGGCGCATTCTCTACGCCATGAATGACATGGGCCTTACCTCTGACCGTCCCCACCGTAAAAGTGCCCGTATTGTGGGCGAGGTATTGGGTAAATACCATCCACACGGTGATACCTCGGTCTATGATGCTATGGTGCGCATGGCGCAGGACTTCTCCATGCGCTATCCGCTGGTGGATGGGCAGGGCAATTTCGGCAGCGTGGACAATGACCCTCCAGCGGCTATGCGGTATACCGAAGCCAGGCTGGCCCGTATCGCCGGTGAGTTGCTGGTTGACATTGAGAAAGAGACCGTCGACTTCATGCCCAATTTTGATGACAGCCTCAATGAGCCGAAGGTGCTGCCCAACCGCATTCCCAACCTGCTCCTCAATGGCAGCGCTGGCATAGCCGTCGGCATGGCGACCAATATCCCGCCCCACAACCTCAATGAGGTCTGCGATGCTGTCTCATATCTCATAGATAACCCCAATGCAACGATAGAAGAGCTGACCAGGTTCGTTAAAGGGCCGGACTTCCCCACCGCGGGCATAATCAGGGGTGTCGATGGGATTAAAAGCGCTTATGCTACCGGACACGGCAAAATCGTGGTCCAGGCCCGGGCCCGCATTGAAGATATCGCCCGCACCGGCCGCAGTCAAATCGTGGTCACCGAGCTGCCCTACCAGACGAACAAGGCTGGCCTGATGGAGACGATTGCGGAGCTGGTCAAGGAAAAGAAAGTGGCCGGCATAAGCGACCTGCGTGATGAGTCCGACCGCCACGGTATGCGCATCGTCATTGAGCTGCGCAGAGAGGCCTTTCCGGAGCAGGTGCTAAACAACCTTTATAAGTATACCGCCATGCAGTCCGCTTTCTTCGCCAATATGGTGGCGCTCGTGGACGGGCAACCCAGGGTCATCAGCCTGAAACAGGCGCTCCAGAGTTATATTGATTTCCGCCACGAGGTCATCACCCGCCGCTCCAAATTCGAGCTGAAAGAGGCTAGGGCCAGGGCCCATATTCTGGAAGGGCTGAAAATCGCCCTGGACCAGATTGACGCTATTATCAGCACCATACGCAAATCGGAGACCGCGGAGGCAGCGCGCGGCGCGCTGATGAGCAACTTCGGCCTGACCCAGATACAGGCACAGGCCATCCTTGATATGCAGCTACGCCGTCTGGCCAATCTGGAGCGGAAAAAGATACTCGATGAATATACCGAGGTGCTGAAAACGATTTCCTACCTGGAAGACCTTCTGGCCAACCCGCGCCGCATGCTCCTGCTTATTAAGGGGGAGGTCAACGAGTTGAAGGAAAAGCACGGTGACGAGCGGCGAACCGAAATCGTCGAAGATGGGGAAGTACAGTTCCGCGAGGAGGACCTCATCCCGCACCAGAGGATGGTGGTGACGCTGAGCAACCGCGGCTATGTCAAGCGGGTCCCCGCCCGCCTTTATACCCCGCAGCACCGTGGCGGCAAGGGAATCATCGGTGTGGTGACCAGGGAGGGCGACCCGGTGCGACTGCTCTCCGTGGCTGACACTCACGATGTCATCTTCTTCTTCACCAACCGGGGCAAGGTATACAGTCTCAAGTGCCATGAAATCCCGGTGGACAGCTCCCGTATTGCGCGGGGCACCGCCGTGGTCAACCTCTTCCCCATTATCGAGGGGGAAATGGTGACGGCCATAGTGGGGGTGCCCGATTTCAGCCCGGAAACGTATCTGCTCCTGGCCACGGCAAAAGGAGAAATAAAAAAGACATCGGTGGACAAGTTCGCTGTGGTACGCTCCAGCGGCCTCATCGCCATGGACCTGGCCGAGGGCGATGAGCTGGTGGATGCCTGCCTGGCTGTGGATAAAGACGACGTTATCCTGGTCACGCGAAAGGGGCAGTCCATCAAGTTTGCCGTGGCGAGCTTGCGGGCGAGCTCCCGGGTCAGCGGAGGTGTGCGTGCCATGCGCCTTGCCGCCGGAGATCGCCTTGTCAGTCTGGACTGCGTTGATTCGGAAGCTTATCTGCTAGTGGTGACCAGCGGAGGCTTCGGTAAGCTGACAGAGCTCAAGCAATATCCACGGCAGCGCCGGGCAGGCAGCGGTGTCAGGACATTCAGAGTTGCCCCGAAGACCGGTGAAATCGCGGCGGCCAAAGTGGTTCGCTTTCAGGAACAGGTGATGATTATATCAGCCCGGGGTATCGTCACCCGTACGCCGGTAAGGGAAAAGGACCCGCGACAAGGCATCACCGTTCAGGGCCGGAGCACCCAGGGGGTCAGGTTGATGAAACTGGAGCCGGAGGATGAGGTGGTAGCGGTGGCTGCCTTCGATGGTGAAAAGGAAATCAACAAGGAAAAAACGGAAAAGGAAGGCAAGAAATGAGCGCACCCGGCGTTTCCCTGGCGGGCAAGGTAGCCATTGTTACCGGGGGTTCCCGCGGAATAGGAAAGGGGATTGCCCTCATGTTTGCCGGGGCAGGGGCGGATGTGGTGGTCTGCAGCCGAAACCTGGATGGCAAGCTGGGGCTGGTGGCTGACGAGATCCGGAAGCTGGGGAGGCGCTCCCTGACCATCACCGCCGATGTCACCCGGCAGGCAGATATCGATAAACTGGTCAAGCAGACAATGGACGAGTTTGGGGCCATAGACATTCTGGTTAATAATGCCGGTGTCGCGTTCCGGGCATCGGTGATTGAGCACCGCGAGGAAGACTGGGACAAGGTACTTGATAACAATCTTAAAAGTTATTTTCTCTGCTCACGGGCCGTGGGCAGTATAATGATGAAGCAGAAGAAGGGTAATATTATCAATATCGCCTCGGTGCGGGGTATAGAGGGGGCCCCGGGGAGAGTGGGGTACAGCACATCGAAGGCCGGAGTCATTATGCTCACCCGGGTGCTGGCTCTGGAATTCGTCAAATACAATATACGGGTGAATGCCATCGCCCCGGGCTGGGTTATGACGGAGCTTACCGAGATTCAGTGGAAAGACCCCAAAATCCGCAAGGAGATTGACGCCACCATACCGATGGAGCGCTGGGCAACGGTGGAAGAGATGGCCAGCGTGGCCCTCTTCCTAGCCTCAGATATGTCCAGCTACGTCACCGGGCAGGCCCTGGCGGTGGATGGTGGCATCACGGCCGCCTAACTTGCCGCCCTGTACTTCAGCCGGCAGTCCTGATGCTGGCGCTGCAGCCCGCAGGAATCGCACTTCTCAAAGCGGCAGTCCGGCGTTTCTTTGCCCTCCATCGCGGCGCGGTACTCCTTCTTGAGAAAAGCGGCCGATACTCCCAGGTCAATATGTGCCCAGGGCAGCAGCTCGTCGAAGGTGCGCTCGCGCTGCGCGTAGAAAGCGGGCTCAAGTCCGCTCTCACTCAAAGCGCGCCGCCAGTTCTCGTAGTTGAAATGTTCGTTCCAGGCGTCAAACTTAGCGCCCAGTTTCCAGGCACGATGGATGGCCGCGCCCAGGCGCCGGTCACCGCGTGACAGAACCGCTTCCAGGAGGCTCGCTTTCAGGTCTGGCCAGGAGAGCTTGGCCCCCAGCCGCCGCAGCCCCTGCTTTAAAATCTCATGCTTGGCGTTTAGCTGCTTCTCATCTTCCTGGGCGGCCCACTGGAAGGGGGTATGCGGTTTGGGGATAAAAGTGGCGGCGCTGACCCTGAGGTGAGGCACCTTTCCACTGACCTGCTTTCCCAGGGCGCGGATTCTTTCCACCAGGTGGACAGTCTCGACGACATCTTCCCCGGTCTCGGCGGGCAGGCCGAGCATGAAGTAAAGTTTTAAACCCTTCCAGCCCCGTTCGAAGGCGATAGCCACCGTTTCCAGGAGCTCATCTTCCGGGATGTCCTTGTTGATGACCCGGCGCAGCCGCTCGCTGCCCGCCTCCGGGGCAAAGGTCAGCCCCGTCTTACTGCGGTCTGGGAGCGAGCCCATTAGGCGTACCGAGAAGTGGCTAATGCGCAGGCTGGGCAGGGAAAGGGCCAGATTCGGGTACCGGGCCGCCAGACTGGTGACCAGCTCGTCGATGCCGGCGTAGTCGCTGGTGTTCAGCGAGACTAGGGATATCACGTCATAGCCGCAGCCGCTGATTATCTCCCCCGCTGCCTCCAGCACCTCCTCTTTGGGGCGTTCCCGTACCGGGCGGTAGATAATACCGGCCTGGCAGAAGCGGCAGCCACGCGTACAGCCACGCTGTATCTCTATGGCTCCGCGGTCGTGCACCACCTCTATATAGGGGACAATCTGATTTGTTACAGGCGGCAGCAGCTTGTCCACGATGCGCCGCTGGATGCGGGATTTCGCTTCCGGAACAGTGGGTGTGAAGCTCTTTAGCCGACCGTCAGTCTGGTATTCCACGTAATACAGGGCGGGGACATAGATGCCCGGGATGGCCGCTGCCAGTCTTAAGAAAGCTTTTTTATCGCCGCCTCCCCTTTTCCATTCGCGGTAGCTATCCAGTAATTCGAGGACGACCTCCTCCCCGTCGCCGATGACGAAGAGGTCGATGAAGTCGGCCATGGGCTCGGGATTGAGCACGCAGCTGCCCCCGACGATGACCAGCGGGTGGCTCTCATTCCTCTCCGCGGCGTGGACCGGTATGTTGGCCAGGTCAAGCATATTCAGTACGTTGGTGTAGGTGAGCTCATAACCCAGGGAGAAGCCGATGATATCAAAGTCCTTTAGCGGACGTCTGGACTCGAGGCTGAAGAGAGATATATCTCTTTCCCGCAGCGTTGCTTCCATATCCACCCACGGCGCAAAGACGCGCTCGGCAAGCACGTCCGGCTGGCGATTGCACAGGTCATAGAGGATGGAGAGGGCGATATTGGACATGCCGATTTCATAAACGTCAGGGTAGCTGAGGGCGATTTTTATCGGTGTGCTATCCCAGTCCTTGACGGTGCTGTTCCACTCGCCGCCGGTATAGCGCCCCGGCCTGGTTACCTTGAGCAGGATATCATCCAGATGATGCAAGGGTTTCTCCATGCGATTAACAATATACGACTTTATCTTAACAGAGGTGATAAAATCAAGAGAAGAGGGGAAAAACCTAGAGGCCAGCAGGGTGGGAAAAGATGTCTATAGGAAAGGGGTGTGGAAAGGGGGGCTTAAGAGCCCCCCTGATAATTCTGTTGACTGAGAAGCCTAGACCTCTCTAAACTCGCCTTCCACGGTGCCTTCACCCTCACCACCTTCACCGCCTTCTCCACCGCCTTCCCCTTCGGGAGGTGCCTCGCCTCCGGGTGGCGGGGGCTGCTGCTGGTATACCGCAGCGCCTACTTTCTGCATAACCTCGTTCAGCTCCTGCGTTACCGTTTTTATGGCTTCAACATCGGAGCCCTGCAGCGCCGAGCGCACCGCGGAAACCTTGCTTTCCACCTCCTGGTTTAGCTCGGCGGGTATCTTGTCCTTATTGTCGCGGAGGGTCTTCTCGGCGGTATAGGCCAGGGTATCGGCTATATTGCGTGCTTCCACTTCCTCGCGGCGCTTGCTGTCTTCCGCGGCATGCGTTTCCGCATCTTTCTGCATTTTATCTATCTCTTCTTTGCTCAGGCCGCTGGAGGCGGTGATGGTTATCTTCTGCTCGCGGCCGGTGCCCTTGTCCATCGCCTTGACATTGAGGATGCCATTGGCATCGATGTCAAAGGTGACCTCAATCTGAGGTACACCGCGCGGCGCGGGCAGGATGCCGTCGAGGATAAACCGCCCCAGAGTGCGGTTGTCGGCGGCCATGGGCCGTTCCCCCTGCAGAACATGGATTTCCACGCTCGGCTGGTTGTCAGCGGCGGTGCTGAAAATCTGGCTTTTGGAGGTGGGTATGGTGGTATTGCGCGGGATCAGGGATGTGGCCACACCGCCCAGCGTCTCGATGCCCAGGGTAAGCGGCGTAACATCGAGCAGCAGCACCTCTTTCACCTCGCCCTTGAGCACCCCGGCCTGAATGGCGGCACCGACGGCCACCACCTCATCCGGGTTCACGCCTTTATGCGGCTCTTTCTTGAAGAACTCCTTGACCTTTTCCTGCACCAACGGCATTCTGGTCTGTCCGCCGACGAGAATAACCTCATTTATCTGTGTATTGCCTTTGCCGGCGTCCTGCAGCGCCTGCTTGCATGGCCCCATGGTCTTGTCCACCAGGTCCATAACCAGCTGCTCCAGCTTGGACCGCGTCAGGGTGTAGCTCAGATGTTTCGGGCCGCTGGCTTCGGCGGTGATGAAGGGCAGGTTGACCGCCGTTTGCTGGACGGTGGAGAGTTCAATCTTCGCCCTCTCGGCGGCTTCTTTCAGGCGCTGCAATGCCATCTTGTCCTGCCTGAGGTCGATTCCTTGGTCGCGCTTGAACTCGTCACAGAGCCAGTCCATGATTCGCTGGTCAAAGTCATCGCCACCGAGGTGGGTATCCCCGGCTGTTGATTTCACCTGGAAGGTGCCCTCACCGATCTCCAGGATGGAGATATCAAAGGTACCACCGCCTAGGTCATAGACGGCAATCGTCTCCTCCCCTTTTTTATCCAGCCCGTAGGCCAGCGAGGCCGCGGTGGGCTCGTTGATGATGCGCAGCACGTTGAGGCCGGCGATGGTGCCGGCATCTTTGGTGGCCTGCCTTTGCGCGTCATTGAAATAGGCGGGCACTGTAATGACGGCATCGGTAACCTGCTCTCCTAGGTAGGCTTCGGCGTCTGCCTTCAACTTCTGGAGAATCATGGCCGAGATCTCTTCCGGCCGGTAGTCCTTGCCCCCCATTTTCACCCGCACCTCATTATTCGGGCCTTTGGTTACTTTATATGTCTTGCGCTTGGCATCCTCTTCCACAGGGAGCTCGCGCCCGGTGGGCTCTCCCCACTTTCTCCCCATAAAGCGCTTGATGCTGTAAATGGTATTATCCGGATTGACGATAGCCTGGCGCTTGGCAACCTGTCCCACCAACCGTTCTCCGTTCTTGTTTACCGCCACTACCGATGGTATCAGGTCACCGCCCTCGGCCGAAGGTATAACCACCGGCTCACCGCCCTGCATTACCGCCACTTCGCTCATCGTTGTTCCAAGGTCAATGCCAACAGCTCTTCCCATTTACTCTTCCTCCTTATCCGTATCTTCTCCATTGCCCACCACCACCATGGTCGGGCGAATGACTTTATCATATACCTGATAACCTTTTCGTATTTCCTCGATGATGATTCCTTCCTCGCCTTTATCCTGTCTCACCGCTTCATGAAGGTTGGGGTCGAATGGTTTTCCCAGCGCTTCAATAGCGGTCAGCCCCTGCGTCTCCAGAGTGGCTTTGAATTTGCGCCGGATGAGATTGACGCCTTCCACCCAGGGGACGTTTTTTAGCTTTGCTGGCACATGCTCCAATGCTCTCTCCAGGTCATCAAGTACCGGCAAAAGTTCGAGCATGAGATTGGCGTTGGCAAAGCGGGTGTACTCCCCTCTTTCCTGCTCGTTGCGTCGCTTGAAGTTCAAGAAATCGGCCTGCGCACGCTGCCATCCAACCAGGTTGGCATCCGCCTTGGCCCTTTCCTCAGCCAGTGCCTGCCTCAGGCTTTCCATATCCTCATTTTCCGCGATCTCCGGTACAGCGTCCTGGTTTTGCTTTTCTTCTGATTCCGATAACATCACAATCTATCTTACGTTAACTTCCGGAACTTGCCTATGACTTTAGTCACCAATTCATTCGTCTGCTTCAGTAGAGACCAGACATCAAATCACTCAGTAACTCGGATAGATAATTTACTGAGGGAATGGTATGCGAGTAAGGCATGCGGGTAGGACCGAGGACGCCGACCGTGCCCACGGCCTGGTTGGAGATGCCGTACCTGCTTATCACGATGCTGTAGTCGTGGAGGGTTTCATCCTTGTTCTCGGTGCCGATGATGACCATTATCTTCTGGCCTTTCATCTCCTTGGGAATTATGGTCTTGACCAGATGCCTTTTCTCCACCAGTTCCATGAGGCTGCGCATTCTATCGCTGTGTGTGAACTCGGGCTGGCTGAGCATGAAATGAAATCCATCGAGATAGGGCTCTTCATACTCCTGCTCATCCTCGTCCTGCATCATGTCGCTCAAAATTTGCTTCACCTTTTCTTCTGCAGGGGAAAGCTCGATTATCTTCTCGGCGATCTGTTTTCGGTTCAGCCCGGAAAAGGCGGCGCTGAGTTTGTTGGATATCACAGTCAGGCTTGGTTGCAAAATCGCCTCATCGAAGGTGATTAATTGCTCCTTAACCCGGGCACCGTGAAGGACAAGAACAACCAGCGCCAGCCTGTCCTGTAAGGACAGCAATTCCATGTGCTTGAACCGACAGCCCACAGGTCTGGGAGTGGTCACGACGGCCATATTCTGAGTCTGTTGTGCCAAGAGCGTAGCTGCTAGGCTTAACCACTTCTCCAGGTCTCGCTCGACCTGATGAAAGACATGGCTGAGCAGCCGCTGCTCCGCTTCGGAAAGCAGGATATCTTTGAGAGATTCTACATGGAAGCGATAGCCCTTATCCGAAGGCACGCTGCCGGCGGAGTGATGAGCGCGGATAATGTATCCTTCCTGTTCCAGGCGCGCCATCTCATTGCGGATGGTGGCGGGACTCACCCCCAGCGCCGATTCCCGGGCAATGCTCTGGGAAGGGACTGGCACCGCACGGTCTATATACTTTGATATAATCAGGTTCAGTATGGTTTCCGTTCGTGGAGATAACACTTTCCGCTCCTGTTAGCACTCTAAGCCAGAGAGTGCTAATCGGTTATAATTTAGCATTTTACCCCCTGTATTGTCAAGCGTTTTTCCTTGACCATTATGCCTGCCTGTGATATATTTGACAGGATGGATATTAACTGGTTGGGCCATTCCTGTTTTCGCATCAGGGGCAAACAGTCTACCATAATCACCGATCCATTCCCACCAGATATTGGCTACTCACTGGGCAAACCGACGGCTGACATTGTCAGCGTGAGCCATCAGCATCACTCCCATGCTTATGATAAGGGTATAGGTGGCGACCCAAAGGTAATTACCGGCCCCGGCGAATATGAAATCAAAGGTGTCCTTATAATCGGCATCGCCACCTTCCATGATGCCGATGGAGGCAAAATACGAGGTAAAAATACCATCTACCTTATAGAGGTCGACGGGATTACGGTTTGTCATCTTGGGGACCTGGGACATGTGCTCACCACCGAGCAGGGAGAAGAAGTTGGTGATGTGCATGTGCTCCTCCTACCCGTAGGCGGAGGATCCACGATTAACGCATCGGCAGCCGCCGAGGTGATCCGTCAGATTGAGCCCAAAGTGGTAATTCCAATGCACTACAAAACGCCGGTCATTAAGCGGGAACTGGCCCCTGTGGATAACTTTATGAAAGAGATGGGAATTGAGCGGCCGGCCTCCCAGCCTAAACTTTCCCTCAACCCTTCAAGCCTCCCTACGAGTACTCAGGTGTTTCTGCTTGATTACTGAGGAGAGGCTCGGGTCTATTAAGGCAAATAAATAGGCTTTTAATGCTCTGGTATTTTGTCCGAAATATCTTTGAGCTTTTCTAAGGCGTCTGCAGTGCTGACTTTTCCGTCTTGTAATTCTTTACAGACATTTTGAATCCGTTTTAGACTATCGATAATTTGCTTTTCTTTTTCCGTCTCTTGCCTTGTCTGTTTTTCCGCTTCTTCGGCCTGCTTTCTGGCCAGCTTCTCGGCTTCCTGAGTTTCCCTGGCTTCTTCGGCTCCCCGCCGGGCCCCTTCTTTCGCTTCGCGTTTCGCCTCCAGTTTGGTCAGCCTTTCGATTTCCTTGGCTTTTTTGGCTAATTCAGCCTCGAGTCTGGCCTTTTCCTTGGCTTCTTCAGCTTCTCGCTTGGCCCTTTCTTTCGCTTCTTGTTCGGCGGCTATTTTGGCTCTTTTCTCTTCCTCTTCGGCCTGCTTTCTGGCCAGCTTCTCGGCTTCCTGGGTTTTCCTGGCCTCTTCGGCTTCTTGTTTAGCTTTTTCCCTGGCGGCTATTTCGGCTTCCTTCTTAGCTCTTTTCTCTGCCTCCTCAGCTTCCTTTACTGGCTTTTTCTGTTCCCCTTCAATTTCCCTGGCTTCT
>CAYFVI010000099.1:0-6647 GCA_964346525.1 uncultured Dehalococcoidaceae bacterium | reverse complement strand
ACCTAGTCTACCCGCGCCCCGCCGCTGACGTTGACCGACTCCCCGGTGATATTGCGGGAAATATCGGAGCTCAAAAAGAGCACCACATTGGTGATGTCCTCCGGGAGCTGCGGCCTCTTTAGCGGAATGGTCTCCATCGCCTTGGCCCAGACTTCCTCTCTGGGAGTGCCGGTTCGCGCCGAGCGGGCATCAAGGATTTTCTCCCACATATCGGTGCGCAGGATACCGGGGCAGACGGCATTAACGTTGATATCATATTGAGCCAGTTCTTTAGCACTCGCCTGGGTAAAGCCGATGATGGCGAATTTTGAGGCAGCGTAGTGAGACAGCCCGGGCATTCCTTCCTTGCCGGAGCGAGAGGAGATATTAACGATTTTGCCATATCGGGCAGCAATCATGTAAGGTATCACCGCCTTCATGACCAGGAACACGCTCTTGACGTTCACCTCAAGTATACGGTCCCAGTCTCCTTCATCGATATCGACCAGCAGTTTGTCCTGAGTAATGCCGGCGGCATTGACCAGGATATCTATTTTGCCGAACTCCTTTATCGCCGTAGAAGCCAGATTATCAGCATCTGCCTTCTTGGTCACATCCGTTTTGACGGCAACGGCCTTGGCGCCATTTTGCGTCAATTTTTCCGCCAGTTCTTGGGCAGCCTCGTATAAAATATCGCCGATTACCATGAAGGCGCCTTCTCTGGCAAATCCCTCGACGATGCTACCACCGATGCCTCTGGCACCGCCGGTAACGATGGCCACTTTTTCCTTCAGCCCGAGTTCCATAGCTTCCCTTTCCGTGGATTGTTTTCTGTATACTATACAACCTGACGCTGCCGTCTGCAATGACCATGAATCGTTACCTCCACAAGCGCAGGGGCAGTTGACATGTTGTGATGCTGCGCACGATAATGCACCAAGGAAGGAGGAAAAATGAGCAACAGGTTAAAGGGTAAGGTAGCGGTTGTGACCGGCGCTGGGTCCATAGGTCCGGGAGTGGGTAACGGGAAGGCGACAGCCGTCCTGTATGCCAGAGAGGGGGCCAGAGTTGTTCTTGTCGACATAAACCCTGAAGCCGCGGATGAAACTAAAAGCATCATTGACTGGGAACGCGGAGAATGCATCACGGTTGAGGCGGATGTGACCAAGGCAGAGGACTGCAAGAAAATTATGGATGAATGCCTCGGGGCATACGGTCGGATTGATGTTTTACACAATAACGTAGGCATTGAGATACCGGGTGGGGTGGAGGATATGAGTGAGGAAGATTGGGATAAGACGATGTCGGTTAAGCTGAAGAGCATGTTCCTCACCTGTAAATACGCCGTGCCCCACATGGTGGCGCAGGGCCGCGGATCCATAATCAATATCTCGTCCATCAATGCCATCAGAAACCTGCCCTATATAACCGTTGCTTACAGTGCTTCAAAGGCGGGCGCCATAGCCTTTACCAGAGAAGTAGCCATTCAGTATGCGTCAAAAGGGATCCGGGCAAATGCCATACTGCCCGGTATGATGAACACGCCTATGGTTGTGGCTGCCCTCACCGGCGCTTTCGGCGGCAATGTGGAACAGATGATGAAAACACGCGACGCCATGTGCCCAACCGAAAAACAGGGGGAGCCCTGGGATGTCGCTGCGTTATCGGTATTCCTTGCCTCGGACGAGGCGAAATACATTACGGGAGCGGCGCTGGTCATAGATGGCGGTTTGACGTGTATCGTCAAGCCATTTTGAAGTTAAAGCAATAAACTCAGACAGTTATCGCCATGGAAGCAGGCCTGATTATTTCTTCAGCCGGGTAGATAACTTGCTGAGCATATCAGCAGTTATGGCAGTCAGGTCGTATTCAGGCTTCCAACCCCAGTCGACGCGGGCGGCGCTGTCATCCATTTTGTTGGGCCAGGATTCAGCGATTGCCTGGCGGATGGGGTCAACCCGATAATCAATAGTAAAACCTGGAAGGTGCTTTTTGATTTCGCCGGCGACATCCTCCGGGGCAAAGCTCATGGCGGTAACGTTGTAGGCATTCCTGTATTTGAGCTTGTCAGGCTCTGCCTCCATAATCTGGAAGGCTGATTTAAGCGCATCAGGCATATACATCATATCCATATAGGTTCCCGGCTTGATAAAACAGTTTTCATACTTCCCGTGCCTGACCGCTTCATAGAATATCTCCACGGCGTAATCTGTCGTCCCGCCGCCGGGGGGAGTTACATAGGAAATAAGGCCCGGCCAGCGGACGCCGCGGGTATCCACGCCATATTTGTGGTGGTAGTAGTCGCAGAGCAATTCACCGGCGACTTTGGTGATTCCGTACATCGTCCTGGGGCGCTGAATGGTGATTTGCGGAGTGTTGTCAAGGGGAGTGTCTGAACCGAAAGCCCCTATGGTGCTGGGCGTAAATAGGGCACATTTATACTCGCGCGCTACCTCTAGGATATTGCGCAGGCTGTCGATGTTTACCTTCCATGCCAGCTGTGGGTCTGCCTCGGCCCTGGCGGATAGAATAGAGGTCAGGTTATAGATAGTGCCGACATTGTATTTCCTCACCGTATCGACGAGGCATTCAATCTCGGTACAGTCAATAAAGCAAAATTCCCCGCCGTCGCGCAATTCCTGACTCGGTTCGGTCTTATGCCCCGTGGCTATTACCGTATCCGCGCCATATCTGGCTCGCAGCGCGGGCACAAGCTCGGAACCAACCTGTCCGCACGCCCCGGTTACCAAAATTCTCTTCACAGAAGGGCATCTCTTTCTTTATCCGGTCACGGAACAGTTTAATTACTATCCTCTCCCAGTGTCAATAGTATTCGGTCTGAATTCTTTGAGGAATTTTCAGGTGTGTATTTGACATATTCATAGCCCCATAATTACAATGCCTGAGGAATGACACAGGAAATTAAAAGGAGAGTCACTGATGAAAGCAGCCGTGGTCAAGGGTAAAAGACTTATCGCATATGAGGAGGTACCAACTCCTTCGGTACAACCGGGAACACTGTTACTGAAGACTATTTACTGTTCTATCTGTGGCACTGACCTTGAATATGTTGATGACCAGATGCATGGTAACCCCGTCAAGGCCGGGGCTATACTGGGTCATGAGTTTGCGGCTGTGGTAGCCGCCGTAGGTGAGGGGGTCGAAGGATGGGCAGTTGGTAACCGTGTTGCCACCGGCGATTACTTGCTGCCCTGTGGTCAGTGCTATTTCTGCCGGCGCCAGTTGCAACACCTCTGCCAGGGCAAGGACGTATCGCCACGAACGTTACCCATAGTAGTCCGGGATTACGCAAACCGGCCCGGGACAATGGCCGAGTATTTCGTCAGGCCACCGCACGCCCTCCAGATAGTGCCCGATAATGTATCCGATGAAGAAGCTGCCCTGGTGGAACCGCTCCGCACCGGGGTAAGCGCAATAAAGACTACCGGACTTAAGGCCGGGGACTCGGCCGTGGTCATCGGTGCCGGGAAAATAGGCTTGGGAACGATGCTTTGTGCCAAAGCCACCGGAGCATCCCTGGTTATTGTCATCGACCCGATTAAGTCCCGTCTGGATAAGGCTCTGGAAATGGGCGCCGACGCGGTCCTGCGTCCCGGTGAAAATGTTGTCTCCGAGGTGGTGAAGCTCACGGAGGCGGGCCCGGATGCGGTCATCATTTGCGTTCGCAGCGGCGACGTATTAAATCAGGCCGTTGATATGGTCAGACGGGCCGGCATCATAGGTCTGGCGGGATACGGATTGCCAACGGAGATCGACCCCATGGTCTGGTGGAAGAAGCAAATAAGGTTTACCGCCATCGCCGGCGGCTTCGGCGGGCCCAGCGGGTTAATATATACCGCCATGCGTCTGGTAGCCAGTAAACAGGTCAATGTCAAACCACTTGTTTCCGAGATTATCCCGTTGAAGGATGTCCAGAGAGCTTTTGATTCCATGTACAGCGGAGAAAATCTGGCTCCTCTATTGAAGCCCTGAGCCAACAATAAGTTCTGCCAGACCCGATTTGAAAAATTCAATCTGATGTGCTAATATAAATACTGGAATCTTAAGCGGGCTGGCGAGAGGGGCGGAGTCATCCTACCGGGTTCTCCAGCTTTGAGGTTTTCTTAAGTACCATCCATTTATTTGTTGTTATACAACTATGCCCAAAAGGAGGTTTGTAAAGAGAAACTTGGGAGAAAAGTGGAATCAACTGCATATCATCGGGAAAATCATTACTCTGACCATAGTCACTCTCCTTGTCTCCGGTTTTATCACCATGCTGCTTGGAATCTGAGGCTAAAACAACCCTTAGATTCCATTGAAAGCATTACCGGCGAATAGTAACCCTGAGCTTTTCAGGGTTATTTTATTTGCCGATTTATAATCTCATTCTGCACGGACAGGACTCACCACCGGATTTTAATAATTGACAACGGCAAGGAAGCAGCCCTATGATAATTGAAATCAGGTATTATTAAGTTGAGAGATGGAAATGAACATCGATGTTTATGAGATGCTGGCGAAGGCTCTGGACGGCCTGCCGGGAGGCTTTCCATCAACTGAATCGCGTGTTGAGTTGCAGGTCCTGAAGAAGATATTCTCTCCGGAGGAGGCCAGGCTGGCCGGTTACCTGACCGGCACCAGCGAAACAGTCGATGTCATAGCAACGAAAGCCGGTCTATCGGAGGAAGAAGCCGGGGCGAGCCTCAATGCCATGCGAGGCAAAGGCATCATATGGGGCTCGGAGAGAGAAGGGATACGGAGGTTCCGGCTGGCACCGTTTATCGTGGGGATTTATGAATCCCAATGGGAAGTAATGGACCATGAGTTCAGCCACCTTGTGGAACGATACTGGAATGAGGGCGGTATGGAGGGGATAATGCGTTATGAGCCGGCATTGCACCGCGTTGTTCCGGCACAGCGGGCGGTAAAGAGGGAGGTAATACTGCCCTATGATGAAGTCAAGCAACTGATATTGCAGGCCAGGTCATTCGAATTGCGGGACTGCATTTGCCGCAAACAGCTGGACCTGACCGGAAACCGCCAGTGTGAATTCCCGGTAAGAGCCTGCTTGAACTTTTCCACGAAAGAAAGACCTGCCCGGCCACATGATATCACTCAGGAAGAAGCTCTCCGGGTACTTGACGAGACTGAAGAAATCGGTCTGGTTCATACAGTTAGCAATGTAACGTCCGGCGTTCACTACGTATGTAACTGTTGCGGGTGCTGCTGTGCTATTTTAAGGGGGATAACACAGTTCGGCCTTGAGAACTCCGTCGCCAGAGCTAATTATTATGCGATAGTTGAAACTGAAGAGTGCAATGGCTGCGGCATATGTGAGGAGCGATGTCAGGTAGGCGCCTGTTCGATAGAGGGCGACGTTCTGGTAGTTGACCTGACAAAATGCATTGGCTGCGGTCTCTGTGTTACCGGTTGCCCAAGCGGCGCGGTGAAGCTGAAGCTAAAGCCTGATGAAGAGATAATGACGCCTCCCGAAGATTACAAGACCTGGGAGCAGGAACGGCTTCGACACCGCGGCCTGTTAGAATGAGGGCATTACACTGATGACAAGCCTCCTCAGGCCGCGCGCCGGGGGTCCTGGTTGCAAAACGGGTTTGGAGTGAATTAGAATGCCCCCAAGGGAATTCGAATCCCTGTATTGAGGCTAATCTGCTTAACAAACTGAATGTATCGCAGCTTGCAGAGTTAAGCAAATTAAGCAAAGCCTATGTTTCTCAAGTAAAGCATGGTAAACGACCACCGTCTGCAAAACTCATAAATTCACTTCTACAACACTACGATAAGAACCATAAATTTAATGGTTCTGAAGCTAGACGTGGTATTGAGCTATTCTTAAAGTCTAGACGGGATGGGACAGCAGACAGTACTATACTTTACTACAAAAATCGTCTTATTAAGGCTATACCTACTTTAGGTTTGTCTCCTACATCAAAACAGCTAAACACTTACTTTAACTCTTTAACTTGCAACGTCGGTGGTAAACATTCTTACTATAGAGCAATCTCCGTCTTTTATAACTGGTTGTATAGCAATAGATCTGGCTTTAAACTCAGAACTGACCACAACCCAATAAAACTCATAGACCCACCTAAGAAACCCAAATTGATTCTTCCAAGCTTGAATAAAGAACAGGTAGATTTACTAATTTCCAAGGCTAAGTGTGTGAGAGATAAGGCAATAGTGTCTCTCTTCGCAGAATCTGGATTGAGATTATCAGAGTTGGTGAATATAAAGGGAAAAGATATCGATTGGGAATCAAACACGATTAAGGTTCTTGGAAAGGGTAATAAAGAGGGATATGCTCCGTTTGGTAAGAAAAGTGAACAGTACTTTAAATCCTGGCTTTCTGAATATGCTCCCAAGTCCAATGAGCGAGTATGGAATATTGGATTCTGGGGTGTGAAGACAGTTTTAGACGATCTCAAGAAAGAAACAGGCCTCCCCTGTAATCCCCACACCTTTCGCAGAACATTCGCCTGTCTATTACGGAAACAAGGCTTAGACTGTTTAACGATTAAGGATTTAGGTAGATGGGAAAGCCTGGAGATGGTTCAACGCTACACTCGCTCAGTGACTTTTCAAGATAGCCTTAAATTCTACAAAGGAGTTTTATAGACACTCATACTAAATCGAAATCTGGCCGTAAA
>CAYFVI010000098.1:0-2872 GCA_964346525.1 uncultured Dehalococcoidaceae bacterium | reverse complement strand
CTCGGTACCCGTTGGGTTGGCCGGATAGCCAAAGAGGATGACCTTTGTCCTTGGCGTAATTTTAGCTTCGATGCGGTCCGCCTCCAGCTTGAAATCATTTTCCGGTCTGGTGGGTACGGTAACGGGCACACCGTGAGCCAGGACGATGCAGGAAGGGTAGCACACGTAGTATGGGTCGGGCATGATAACCTCATCGCCTGGGTTTAATATCGTTCTGAAGGCCAGGTCCATAGCCTGGCTGGAGCCGACGGTGATGACGATTTCAGTCTCTGGATCATATTTTATGCCGTAGAGTTTTTGCAGGTGCCGGGCAACGGCCTCTCGCAGTTCGGGAAATCCGGCGGTGGGGGTATAGGTGGTGATGCCCTTCTTCATGGCATCAACGCCGGCCTCACAGATGTGCCAGGGAGTGGGGAAATCAGGCTCCCCAACGCTCAGTGAAATACCGCCTTCCAGAGAATGGAACAGGCTTAAAAATTTGGCGAAGCCGAGGTCGGATACCTCGGCAACACGCTCGGCAGTCTTCTTCTTGATTCCGGCTACCCGTTCTTCAGACATCGTTTTATTTCCCTTCTGGCAGTAATGGTATGGTGCACCGTGTGGAAAACAAAATAACCATATTTACAGAAGTGTGAACCATACCTGCATTACTAAAATTATAATGATAGGCGTTTGAAATGACAAATGATGTATGATTCAAAAAAGGAACCGCCTCGATAAAATCGAGGCGGTTGCCAATCAATGAATTCTATTGATGCTAAAACCCTTTTATCATCTGTCCCGGCAGCCAGAGGATTATCTGGGGGAAGATAACCAGCAAGGCAAGCGCCACTAAAATTAGAATCACATACGGAATTACGCCGCGGATGATGTGAGCCGTGGTTAACCCCAGTGCCGGGTCAGCCGCGCCGCGCAGATAGAAGATGGCATAGGCGAACGGAGGGGTCATGAAGGAAGTTTGCAGGTTAACGCATATCATCATGGCAAACCAGAGCGGGTCAAATCCGAGCTCCGGGGCAACGGGCGTTATTATCGGCACCACAATAAATAGTATCCCCAGCCAGTCAATAAAATAGCCGAGGAGAAAAACGACGAACATGACGATGGCAAAGATGCCCCATTTGCCGCCCGGGGCACTCAAAATCACATTTGTAACCGCCTCCCCGCCGCCGGCGCGCAGAAAGACGCCGACGAAGGCGAATCCCATAGAACCGATGGCCATTACCATCGCCGAGACAATCAGCGTTTGCAGTACCACGTCTTGCAGCACCTTCCAGTTTAAATGCCGATAGATAACGGCGAGCATTGTGGCGGCAACAGCCCCCACTCCGGCGGCTTCCGTGGGCGTCGCAATACCGGCGAAAATACTCCCCAGCACCGCCAGAATCAAGAACGCTGGCGGCACCATCGAAAGGAGAAGGTCAGTGGTTTTCTTGAGCAGGGGAACCGCCCTTTCCTCCGGGGCCACGGCTGGCGCCATATTTGGCCGGCTAAAGCTGTAAACCACGATATAGCCAATGTATAAAGAGGAAAGGAGAAATCCGGGCAGAAAGGCGGCAAAGAACAGCTTGCCCACGGAAATAAGCGCCATCGGTCCGTAAACGACCAGCATCACGCTCGGTGGAATCAGGATACCCAGCGTGCCCCCGGCACAAACGGCGCCGCTGGCCAGGGATTTGTCATAGCCGCGCCTAATCATGGCGGGAAGGGCGATAATGGCCAGCGCCGAAACCGAAGCGCCGATAATGCCCACCGTGGCGGCCAGAATCGTGCCCAGCACCACCGTGGTTACCGCCAGCCCGCCCCTCAAGCCGCCAAGCCAGACATAGAGGGCGGCAAACATTTTCTCCGCTACTCCCGAATGGCCCAGCATCAAGCCCATGAAAACAAATCCCGGCACGGCCAGCAAAGTATAGTTGTTCACAATCTCCCAGGTGCGACTGTATAAAATCCAGCTTGCCGTCTTCGGTCCGAAAAGGAGAATCCCCATGGTAATGGTGACGCCGCCGATAACAAAAGCCAGCGGGAAGCCGAGGATAACCCCAACGACGACCAAACCGAGCATGACCAGGCCTACCAGCTCGGGACTCAGGTTAATCATAAGCTTTATTCCTCACCAGCAGGTATAAATCACGATAGAACTGGGCCAGACTCTGAAGGGCAAGAAAAATCATCCCCACGGCTACCACTGTCCTAATTGGCCAGAGCAGGGGGAACCAGAAGGAGTACGCTGACCTTTCCTCGATGGCAAAGGAGCGGTATGCCCACGGCGCGCTAACATAGACCAGATAAGCCACCATCGGCAGGAGCCAGATTATGGTAGCCACCACATCAATGCCGGCCTGCAGCCTGGTCGGGAAGCGAAGATAAATGACATCTACCCTTACATGCCGGCGGATGCGATGGACATAACCCCAGCCCAGGGTGTAAAGAGCCGCGCCAAACATTATCATGAGTTCCGGCAGCACACTCGTTGGCCTGCCAAAGATATATCTCAGGACCACCTCAGTGGAGATGACCAGCATGATAAGGGGGGCCAGCCATTTTGCCGTGTTTCCGGTAAAATCGCTGATGGAGTCAATCGCTTTCAGTATCTTTCTCATCGTTTATATCATGCTCCGCTCCGGGCCAGAACCCGGAGCGGAGCATGTCCTGACCAAAGATTGGTTACCGGCTAGTATTACCGCCACTCTTCCGGAGGTACCGCCCATGAAGGCATCCCCAGAGTATCATTCCACATCACCGCCCAGGCGCGCTGAGCTTCCAGCATTTCCTTCATGTCGGGTTTATCGGCCGCCTCCTCATCCAGGGCACCATCATAAAGTGCCCCATATGCCTCTTCTATTTCCCTGGGTAACTTCTGGACGATATT
>CAYFVI010000097.1:0-10976 GCA_964346525.1 uncultured Dehalococcoidaceae bacterium | reverse complement strand
ATTGACGGAATGGGTGGGGCACTGGAGGCGATTAAAAGAGGGTATATTCAGAGAGAGATAAGGCGCTCCGCTTACGACCATCAGAAGGCGGTGGATTCTGGCGAACAGGTGGTGGTGGGTGTCAATAAATATACCTCGGATGAGCCCCTAGACCTAGAGCTATTGGAGATTGATGAGAGCGTCGCCAGGAGGCAAATCGCGCGACTGAAGAAGCTGAGAAGCGGGAGAGATAACGAAAGGGTAACGCAGATTCTGGACAAGGTGCGTGAGGTAGCCGGCAGCCGGGAAAACGTCATGCCGGTTCTCATCGAGGCGGTAAAGGCCTATGCCACGGTTGGAGAAATAGCCGACGCCTTGAGAGATGTGTTCGGCGAGTACAAGGAACCAAGCGTGCTGTGAGGTATATCGTTTCTATTTGCGGAGTGTGTCATGGTAAATAAGAAGATACGGGTTCTGATAGCCAAGCCGGGCCTTGATGGGCACGACCGCGGCGCGATTGCCGTGGCCCAGGGGCTGCGGGATGCGGGTATGGAGGTCATCTACCTGGGGTTGCGTTTAACCCCGGAGCAGATTGCTGAGGCGGCAATACAGGAAGACGTTGACGTTATCGGGCTGGGCTGCCTTTCCGGCGGTCATCTGACGCTCTTCTCAAAGACAATGGAAAGCTTCCGGAAGAAAAGCAATAAGGACGTTGTATTCATCAGCGGCGGGATAATTCCGAAGAAAGATATACCGGCGTTGAGGGAAATCGGTATCACTGGCGTCTTTGGTCCGGGAACGCCCATCAATCAAATTGCCAGTTTTATCAGGGCGGAATTGAAGAAGGGAAGCGATGATAACCGGGATTAACCATATTGGCATTGCTGTGAACGATATCGACCAGGCGTTGAAGCTCTATACCGGGGTGCTCGGCCTGAGCCTCAGGGAAATCGAAGTGGTCGAGGAGCAGCGCACCAGGACCGCCATTCTTCCGGTGGGCGAAAGCAAGATTGAACTGCTTGAATCAACCGACCCTGAGGGGCCGATTGCCAAATACATAGATAAATTCGGCGAAGGGATACACCATCTGGCGCTGGAAGTGGATGATATAGAGGGTGCGCTGGGTAAAATATCTCGGAGCGACCTACCCTTAATCGATGAGAAGCCCAGAAAGGGCGTGGAAAACACGCGTATCGCTTTTCTGCATCCCAGGGGTACGGGCAGGGTACTGCTGGAACTGGTCCAGGGTTGATGATAAAAATACTACCCTTACTTATTATCTCGATTGTGGTATCGGCGGCTGCTTTTTCTTCCTGCCAGCCAAGTGCGCCCGCTGCCGGGGAGCAGAGACTAAAGCTGATAGAAGAGATAAAGGCTTTTGAGAAAGAGCTTGGCTTTCTTGAGACGGAGAATTTCAAGGTCTACAGCCCGGAGATAGGCGCGTATGACTATCTTTTTTACACCTCCAGCACGCAGCTACCATACTCGCTTGATGACCCCGCATTGATATCGGCCATCGGCACACGGGACAGCGTATCTCTTGATTACCAGAAGTACGATGCCTATTTTTATTCCATTCCATCGGTAGCCGGAGAAGGTACACCACTGACCGAGTCTCTGGTTAAGGAACCGCTCTTTCGCTTCATTCATATCATTTTTCATGAGGACTGGCATGAGCAGATAGACCTGCCCACGGGGCTGGAGGAGCCCTCTGCGGAAGTAATCAGCTATGCCGCGGCCAAGTTATTTGCCGGGAGCAAGTTCGGTCAGGACTCTCAGACTTACCGGACCCTGAGTCGGGATTTAGATAACAAACTCAGAGAAAGCGAAGTTTACCGGAAATATTATACTAGGCTCACCCCACTCTATGGGCAATATCATGAGGGCAAGCTTTCCGAGCTGGATACGCTGACCGGGAAAGCGCGGTTGCTTGAAACCATGGGCGATGAGTTGTATAGCATCTGGGAAGGCAAGCCGGACCAGTTGAACAACGCTTTCATCGCCTTCCAGATGACCTATTACCGGCATCTGCCCTTGATGAGCGATGTCCTGCAGGCAAACGATTCCGACCTGAGGGAAACCATCCGCATATTTCTGGCCATGCCGGAGCAGAGAAAGAGCTTTGATACTCTGGAGCATGTAAAGGGTATAGAAGAGAGCGTCGTGGATTATTTATCCCGCAATCTGTAGAAAGAGTGTGATTTCTACCCCTTATCCGTCCGCCTGCCCATTTATCCCCCAGGATACGGTGATGAACCAGTGCCTTCTTGTTTTAAATATATGAATTTATAGTGTAATATGTTTAAAATTTTGTTTCCTAAGAGGGGTTAATGGAAGAGCAGAACAAGGTAAAGTGGATTTACTCGTCTCGCAATAATGAAGAGCTGGCGGAACGGTATGACCAGTGGGCAAAAGACTATGATGCGGACTTGGAGCGCGATTTCGCCTGGTGGGGACCTGAATTCGCTGCCAGTCTTTTTGCCAAACATGTGCCTAAGGATGCGAGGATACTGGATGCCGGCGCCGGGACCGGTCTCGTTGGCGTTGTCCTGGCGCGGAAGGGTTATCAGGATATGGTGGCGATGGACCTTTCTGAGGGTATGCTTGAGGAAGCCCGCAAGAAAAACGTGTACAGTGAATGTCGCCGGATGGTGATGGGGGGAAAACTGGACTTCCCCACCGATTCCTTTGACGCCGTCATAAGCATCGGGGTGCTGACGCTGGGACACGCCCCGGCCAGTTCTTTTGACGAGTTGATACGGATTACCAGGCCGGGCGGCTGCATAGTGTTTTCTCTGCGCCCCGACGTCTACGAGGATGGAGGCTTCAAAGAAAAGATGACCGCGCTGCAGAATGATGGAAAATGGAAACTCGCTGAGGTAAGTGAGAAAAGACAGGTCCTGCCCAAAGGCGAACCCGATGTCTATCATCAGGTCTGGGTATACAAGGTCATAGGGCGAATACCTGAGTTACACCGCTAAATGCTCGGCGAAATTGCCTGAGAAAAATCAACGTCAGGTTGACCCCGCGGGGCAGACTTTGAGGCATTCGTCACAGGGAATGATTCGTCCCTGCTTCTCTTTCATTAAAGCGATGCGGGAAAGGCACCTGGAGACATCGGTCATTCTATACGGTTCAAGTATATCGACCGGGCACACTTCGAGACACAGAGAGCAGTTACCGCAGAACGGGCTCTCTGCTTCTTTCCGGACGGGCTCATCCTGCACCTGAAATGAGGCCCCTATCTTGATCGCAGCGAAACGAAGGCGCGCCCCATATTTATCATGGAGAACCACTGAGTTTTTGCCGCGTTTTCCTATTCCGGTCTGTACGGCAAGCTCCTTGAGGTTTAACTGCCCCGGTCGGGGATAACCGTATCTGCCGACCAGTTCTGGCGTATAACCTTTGTCTCTGATGAAGCCGGTCACCGATTCCAGCAGCGGGGACAAGTGCTTCTCAAAGCCAAATAGCTTGATTTCACCATCGGTCCGTCCAAACTCATCAAGGTCACGTTCCGGCGTCGATTCGTGACCGACCACCAGCAGCGTGCCGTAGCCCTGCCGCTCAGTTATCCCAACAACGTCGAACAATGAGACGGTGAAGTCCAATATATCTCTTATCGCATCTTTCATTTCGCTGACCTGCTGAGTTTTAGCCACAAATATGTAACTATATATTCAGCGTCTCGGACAATCGCAGAAGGTCTAGGTCCAGAGGTTTTTTATTGGCCACGACCTCTGAAAGCGGCGTTGGTGTAACCTGCCCCTTATTCAGGCCGGCCAGCACGCCAAACTTGCCTTTGTTGATGTATTCAATGGCGGCGGCCCCCAGCCGGGTAGCCAGCAGGCGGTCGAAAGCACCGGGGCTGCCGCCGCGCTGCACGTACCCCAGGGTGGTGATTCTCAGGTCAAAACCCAGTTCTTCTTGGTGTTGCGAAAAATAGTGTTGCAGACCGTGGGCATTGTACTTGGCACCCTCGGCGACAACAATGAGGGCGTGGGCTTTGCCCCGCTTATAAGCCGTGCGTATGGCGTTGACCACGTCTTCGGCATCCGTTTCAAATTCGGGGATGACGATATATTCCGCACCACCGGCGATGCCCGTCATCAGGGCCAGATAACCGCAGTCCCGGCCCATCACCTCGACGATGAAAGCGCGATGGTGCGATGATGCCGTGACCTTGAGCTGGTCTATCGATTGCAGTGCCACATCGAGGGCGGTGTCAACTCCTATGGTGATTTCGGAGCCATACAGGTCGTTGTCTATCGTTGAGGCCACGCCAACCACCGGGAAGCCCATCTGGGACAGCGCGTGGGCACCGCTCTGAGAGCCATTGCCGCCGATGATAACGAGCGCCTCAATGGCCTGTTCCTCGAGGTTGCGCAGCGCTTTCCGCCGGCCCTCCTCGGTAAGGAATTCGGGACAGCGGGAGCTGCCCAGCACCGTGCCACCCTGCTGGATGATGCCGCCCACGTCACGGGCACCCATCGTCGCCACGTTGTTGTTATAGAGGCCGGTATAGCCGTGCTGGACACCCATAACCTCCCAGCCTTTATAGAGTCCGCCACGTACCACCGTGCGGACGGCAGCGTTCATACCCGGAGCATCGCCGCCGCTGGTCAAAACGCCAATCCGCTTCATTTCTCCTCCTCGGCAACTGATACAAACTAAATTATGCCCTTTAAGTTTAGGTAAAAGGCCGATGTTTTACAAGGGTTCGATAAAACACTCCGGCCCTGGAGCGCTTTAAAGCACTCCAACGCCCGGACTCAAAATATTATTGGGGTCGAAAACGCGCTTGATGCCGCGCATCAGTTCCCAGGTCTTGCCGTCAGGGCAGAGGTCCAGGTCGGCAAGTCTGATTACCCCCAGGCCGTGTTCGCCGGTGATGACGCCGCCCAGCTTGATTGCCTCCTGGTATACTGCCCGTTTCACCTCGCGCAGTATGCCTTTCTTGACCAGCTCCATCATAAGATGGGGATGGAGGTTGCCATCGGCGGCGTGCCCGTAGGCGGGGATTTTCACATTATACTGGCGGGCAATCTCGTCTAATCGGTCCATCATCACCCCGATGCTCGCCGGCGGCACGGTTATATCCAGGACATCAGCGACGTTCGGTTTTAATGAGAAATAGATTTCACTTCTTATCTTGAGGATATTCGCCTGTTCCTCCCGTCTTTCCGCAATCAGAATATCGACCGCACCGTTTCGTTCGCAGATATCCGATACCTGTTCCCCCTGGGAGTAAACTTCATCCTCGCTGTCGCCATCCAGAATCACAATCAGGTACGCCTGTCCTTTGGCCGCCGGCCAGGTCATGCGCAACTCTCGGGCCGAACTTTCGATGACATCGCGCTCTACGTACTCTATGGCCAGCGGTATTATGCCGCTCTGCAATATCTGAGGAACGGTATCGATGGCTTTATGGCGGCTGTCGTAGGAGACGACGAGGGTGCCGCTGCTGCTGAACTTGGGACACAGGCGGAAGATGACTTTGGTTATCACGCCCAGCGTGCCGTTACTGTTGATGAGCAGGTGCATCAGGTCAAACCCCTGGTTATTTTTCATCAGCTTGCCACCGGTGCTGATTATCTCGCCGGTCGGCAGCACCACTTCCAGTCCGCGGACGAAGTTACGGATGACGCCGTATTTTACCGCCCTTGCCCCTCCGGCGTTGCAGGCGACCAGCCCGCCGACATGCGCGTTCTCGGCGCCGGGGTGGGGAGGGAAGAACAGACCGGCCTCCTCTACCACTTCCAGCATGGTGCCATATGGTACGCCGGCATCGACGACAACCATCAGGTTGTCCCGATCCACCTCAACGACCCGGTCCAGCCTCTCCATAGAGAGAAGAATACCATCGGCAATAGGTATAGCACCACCGCAAATGCCGGTGCCGCCGCCCCTGATAAAAACCGGGGTCTTCTCCTGATTGGCCAGCTTCAATATGGCCGATATCTCTTCGGCATTTGCCGGCTTTACCATAACCACGTTGTCCGCCGGTTTCGGTCTGGTAGCGTCGGCCGTTTCATCGGCAAGATAGCTCTCCATCTGCTCCCGCTTCGTAACCACCCAGTCGCCCCCTACAATCTCCCGTAATCTCTCTGCTGTACTCATGAGCGGCACCTCTTGATCTTTTCTATAAGTTTCGGGACTATCTCATAAAGGTCGCCGACAATCCCGTAGTCGGCAATTTTGAATATCGGGGCGGAAGGGTCGGTATTTACCGCGATGATAACATCTGATTCTCTCATGCCGGCCAGGTGCTGCGAGCTGCCGGAAATGCCGCAGGCAAAGTAAATCTTGGGTTTGACGGTATTGCCGCTGAACCCGACCTGATGTTCTTTCCGTATCCAGCCGCTGTCCACCGGAGGTCGGCTGGAGCCGACGGTGGCGCCTAGAAGCCCGGCCAGGTCCGCCAGCAGGGAGAAATCCTCCGACTTTTTCAGCCCGGCGCCACCGGAGATTATCACTTCAGCGTCAGCGATGTTGGTCTCATCCCGCCTCTCCATGCGTGCAATGGTGAGCAGGGAAGGTACGATTTCTGTATTTCTCTTGATGATTTCTCCCCTGCGGTTTACGTCCCGCGGCAGGCTTTTCATCACCCTATATCTTACCGTGGCCATCTGTGGCCTTGTCCTTGTTTTTATGTGGGCCAGGACATTGCCGCTGAAGGCCGGTCTTATCTGAGTCAGATTTCCAAGTCGGTCAATTTCCAGGTCGATGCAGTCCGCGGTCAAGCCGGTGCCGAGCGCTGCCGCCACTCTGGCCCCCAGCGACCTTCCCCAGTGCGTTGCCCCCATTATAAGTATCTCCGAATTAACCTCTCTTGCCAGCCGGACCATATTGTGCTTGCAGTTCAGCAAATCGAGGTCATGGAAAATGGGGTGGTCATACAGGTAGACACTGTCCGCACCATGATAAATGAGTTCCATTGCGGCGCCACCTATTCTATCGCCGAAGAGAATGGCGGAGAGGCTCACGCCCAGCTTATCCGCCAGCTCTCTGCCTTTTCCCAGCAGCTCATACGATATCGGGCTGATTTCGCCTTCATGCTGCTCGGCGAAAACCATGACCGCTTTATCTGAATTCACTACGCATCTCCCGCATCAAGTCCCTCAGTTCAGGCGATTAAGCAGCTCAGCGGCAATTTCATCGATTGCCTCCGCCACCGAGTTCCGAAAAATCTTCCCCTTTCTGTTCTCCTCGGAAGGTACAATGACCCGGTGCACCCTGGTCGGCGACCCGCGCACCCCGTACATGCTGGCATCGGCGCCGCCGCCGAGCTCTCCGGCCCCCCATACGCTCACTGTGGCCTGGCGTGCTTTGGCTTTATCGCGGAAGCCTGGCAATCTTGGAGCGTTAGAATCCTTGGTTAAGGTAAGCAGCACCGGAAAAGCTGACTCCACTGTGCAGACGCGTCCGCCCATCTCGCACTGGGCGACCAGCCTCTTGCCTCTCACCTCCAGCCAGGACACATAAGCGATATGCGGTATGTCCAGATGCTCGGCAATCTCAGGACCGACCTGGCCGGTATCTCCATCAACCGTTTTCTCGCCGCCGAGGATGAGATCGAATTCCCCCAGTTTCCTGATGGCGCAGGCAATGGTGTACGATGTGGCCAGCGTATCGGCGCCGGCGAATTTCCGGTCCTCAAGTAGTATGGCATTATCTGCCCCTCTGGCCAGCGCGTCCCGCAGCGATGATTCCGCCCGGCGCGGCCCCATGCTGATGACGGTAACGTTACCGCCCAAGTCTTCCTTTAGCTGAACCGCTGCCTCCAGCGCATGGAGGTCGAAGGGATTTATTTCCACCCCGGCAGAACTGCGGTCGACCCTGCCCCTGTCCACCTCGAACTTCACCTGGTTCATGTCCGGGACCTGCTTTATGGGCACGATTATCCTCACGCTAGGCTCTCCACCTGAATCTGTATGTAAGTTTATTATTAAAGTGATATACGCTTTCTGAGCAGCTCAAGATGGGCCGGCTCGGGATTAAGTTCACCGCTCTCTATTTTTAAAGTAAGGTCGAGAACCGCTTGGTTCATGGGTGTGGGGATGCCGGCAGCGCTACCCTTTCTGACGACTTCCCCGTTGAGATATTCCACCTCGGTTCGCCTCTTCTTTATCACGTCTTGCAGGAGAGAGGGGCGTTGTGGAGCGCCCACCTTCTTCTGCAGCTGGTCAGGGGCAAGGAATTGTTTGCTCCAGATTGCAGCCATCTTCTCCTTCAATTTCTGCACGGTTTGCATGGTAGTGGCTTCGGCGAACTCGGCCGCCGGGACCCCCCATATTGGCTCGACATTCACCCCCAGGGCCTGGCCAACTCTTATGACCTCACCGCCGATAACGATCCGAAGCAGGTTTGACGTATCCCTCTGCGCTTCGTTCAGAGTAGATATCGAAGGACCGATGATGCCTGACATAGCATTGGCCATGCAATTGATGGCCAGCTTTGACCAGCGCGCTCCCCAGATATTGGCGGTTGCATCGCTCGGCCCCACCGCATCAAGTAATGCCACCACTTCTTTAACACGACTGGATATCAGACCGGAGAGCTCGCCAACGGTAAAGCAGTGTCGGTCTAAAGGGTCGTGGCGGCTGACATGGCCTGGCTCGTAAACAGCAGCGCTGACAGTGGTCACGCAGCCCACGGTGCGGTTGAAACCGACCACGCTGGCCACGACTTCGTCGTTCAGCGCGTTCTGAGTGGGCAGGATGAAGCCGGTTTCCTTGAGATAGGACTCAATCAGATACGCGGCCCATCTCGTGTCATAGGACTTGACGGACAGGAAGACGATGTCAAAAGGCTCCTTCAGACTGCTGACATCGCTGAGATGCAGCGCCTTGGCCGGCACGGTGAACCCGCCATTGAGGTCGCTCACTTTCAGCCCATCGCTGCGGATTTTCTCTATATGTGCCGCCCACTGGTCAATCAAGGTGACATCGTGCCCGGCTTTTGTCAGGTATGCCCCCACAGTTCCACCTATGGCTCCCACCCCCAGAACCGCGATTTTTTTATTCATGCACTTACCTCCTGAATTTGTATGGTTTGAATTAATTAGAAAATTTATGTTTCAAACAGTAAAATAGTATAGCGCAAAGGAATGAGCGGGAACAAATTATGAAGCTGTGTTAGCAATCTATTTTACCAGGAGGCACACCGGAAATGGCGGAGAAGAAAATGCTATACCCATCATTGAATACCCCGGCAGTACTCGTTGATCTGGATACACTGGAGGCAAATATAAGCGGAATGTCCCGGCTGGCCGCTGAAGCGGGATTAAAACTCAGGCCGCATGTCAAGATTCACGAGAATGTGACCGTAGCCAGGAAACAGATTGCCGCCGGCGCCTGCGGTGTGGAGGTGGGCGTTGTGGAGCAGGCGGAGGCTCTGGCCGAGCAGGGAATCGACGATATTATCATCGCTCACCCCAGCTATTATGGCGGTCCCAAAGGCGAAATACTGAAGAAACTGCTGGGAAAGCCCGGGCTGAAACTTGCCCTCATGGTCGATATGCTGGAGCAGGCTGAAATCATATCGCAGATAGCTCAAACCGTGGGCAGGAGGGCGCATATGCTGATTAAAATTGACCTGGGCAGGAGTTCTCGCCTCGGTGTGCCACCCGGCAAGCCCGTTCTGGACCTCGCGGCGCAGCTCGGCAAGCTTCCGGGCATCGAGTTTATCGGCATCTATGCGCATGAAATGGGCGTCCAGCCTACCCCTGAAGGCAAAGACGAGGTGGCTCTGGAAGCGGCCGAGATAATGGCGGAAAATGCCCGTATGCTGAGAAACGCTGGCATAGAAATAGAGCACGTATCCGTAGGCGCCTCCTCCACCTTTCCCTCCACGTGCCGTTTCCGCAAAGAAGGTAAATTCCCGGAGTTGACCGAAATCCACCCCGGGGCCTTCTTTATCGGCGATATACGTTATATGAGAGCTGGTGGCAACACAAGGGAGGCCTGCGCCGTAACGGTGCTGGCCACCGTGATAAGCACGGCGCATAGCGACTGGGCGGTTATCGATGCTGGCTACAAGACTTTCGGCAGCGATTCCCTTTTCGAGTACCGTGACAGCCCTGATTTCTGGTGGCAGGGCCGGCTGAGCTACGGTTCCGTGCAGAATCACCCCGAACTGTGGTTCGGGCGTATGTCGGCGGAGATAGGCTTTTTATACTACATGAAGCCTGGGAAAAAATTAAACCTGGGCGAGCGTGTGGAAATCGTGCCCAACAACGCTACCCTTACCATCAACATACATGACCAAATATATGGTGTGAGAAATGGCGCCGTTGAGGAGGTAATACCGGTAACCGGTCATGGACGCGGCAACTGATAACTAACAGCTTTCGACTCTCAGCGACTTATCCTGAGGTCTCCCTTGCCGGCGATCAGTTTCTCCACCTCCTCTAGGGTAAACCAGGCCAGATCTCCCGGGCAGGAATGCTTCAATAATGCCCCTGCGTTGCCATATTTCAGCGATGCTTCGATGCCTTTGCCGGTAAGGTAGCCGTAGAGGAAACCGCCGGCGAAAGCATCGCCGCTGCCCACCCGGTCCACCACCTCGACATCGTATGTCCGGTCTTCGTATATCTTTCCGTCCGCCAGAATTATGGCAGTCCAGTTGTTGCGCCAGACGGTGATATTTTCCCGCAGGGTAATGGCCACGATTTTGAAGCCAAAGGTATCAGCCAGCTTCCGGGCGACCTCTTTCCAGTCTTTGCCCTCAATCTGGAATACCCGCGCCGTGTCTTCCTCCGTGGTAATCAATACATCAACGTACTGCATCAACGGAGACAGCCCGGCTTTGGCTTCTTCTTGGCTCCATAGCTTGGCCCGGTAGTTGAGGTCGAAGCTGACCAGCAGCCCCTTTTCGTGGGCCTTGCTCAGGGCTTCGCTGGTGACCTCGAGACAGCTCTGGCTCAGGGCAGGAGTGATGCCGGTGACATGGAAAGCCTTTGCCTGCGCGAAGACATTTTCCCAGTCCACCATACCCGG
>CAYFVI010000096.1:0-2387 GCA_964346525.1 uncultured Dehalococcoidaceae bacterium | reverse complement strand
GATATCCACCATCTTGGGACGACCCGATTCGTCCATGTGAGTCAGTTTTCTCATAACTAACCTCCCACCTGGGAGAAGGGTCTGTCCTTGGGCACCAGCCCTTCGGCAAGTTTGTGTTTTCGGGGCTTGCTTTCCACCGCTCTTTTAATCAGTTTTTTCAACTCTTCAGCGGATATCCCCTGGCGCAGCGGCTGGCGCAGGTCAATTTCTCCTTCGCTCAGCAGGCAGGGGCGGAGCTTGCCGTCGGCGGTGAGGCGGAGGCGATTGCAGTGAAAGCAGAAATGTTCGCTCACCGGCGTGATAAAGCCGATGGTGCCTTCGGCTTGAGGCAGGCGATAGTATCTGGCCGGCCCGTTGCCTTTGAACGTGCAGGGCTCAAGCTCGCCGAGCGAGGCCAGGCGTTTCCGTATCTCGCTGACGGAAACGAAAGACGAACTGGCCATTTCACTGTTCAAAGGCATGTGCTCGATGAAGCGGACGTGCCATCCCTCATCGACTGTTTTGCGGGCAAAGTCGAGCAACTCATCATCGTTTATTCCGGCTATAACTACCACGTTGATTTTGATCGGGTTAAGTCCGGCAGCACCGGCGGCCTCGATACCTTGCAGTACATCGTCAAGGTCGCCGCCGCGGGTGACAAGTCTGAATCTTTCCGGTTTGAGGGTATCCAGGCTGATGTTCACTCTGCGCAGTCCGGCGGCCTTCAACTCGTCGGCGTACCGGGCCAGCAGGACGCCGTTGGTGGTGAGGGCAATGTCGTCTATGGCCTCTATCTGTGCCAGCATACGGATGAGGCTGGAGAGACCGATGCGCACCAGCGGCTCGCCGCCGGTAATGCGCACTTTCTTGATACCGAGCTCGGCGGCGGCGGTGGCAATCCGCTGGATTTCCTCATAGCTCAGGATATCCTGGTGCGAGAGCAGGTTTATGCCCTCGGCGGGCATGCAGTACATGCAGCGCAGGTTGCACCGGTCGGTGACCGAGATGCGCAGATAGTCTATGGGACGCTGAAACGAGTCAGAAAGTCCGGTCATATAATGCTATATCTCCCATAGTTATGGGTCTTTTAATTCTAGCATAACATATTTCGCAGGGCCTGCGCTGCTTTTCTGGCTGCCTGTCCGCGGTGGCTGAGCTCGTTTTTCTGAGCCAGAGGTAGTTCGGCCATGGTCTTGCCCAGCTCCGGCAAATAGAAGATGGGGTCGTAGCCGAAACCGTGCTTTCCGCGTGGTTCAAAGGCAATTAAACCGGGACATTCTCCGGCGCATAGCTCCACTTTGCCATCGGGTGTCGCCAGGGCAATCACACAGCGGAAGCGGGCAGCCCGGTTCTCCCGGGGCAGGCCATTCATCCGCCTTAAAAGGTATTCGACACGGTCCTTATCGGTGGCGTTTTCTCCGGCGTAGCGGGCGGAAAACCGCCCCGGCTCCCCACCCAGCGCATCCACCTCCAGCCCGGAATCATCGGCTAGGGTGAGCAATCGGCTCTTTTCCGCGATAACCGTTGCCTTCAGGCGGGCATTTTCCTCCATGCTTTCGCCTGCTTCCTCGACCTCAACCGAGATACCTTCTTCGGCCATGGTCACTATTTCGTATTCAATGTCGGAAAGCAGGCTCCGATATTCCCGCACTTTGGCCTGGTTATTGGTTCCGAGGAGAAGCTTGCGACGCAAAAGACAATTACTCTTACTATCCAATACGTATCCCTTTAGACGATTTTACCACGATACCGGAACTTGCCTCAATTCTAGGTGAGGTTGAACGTGGCTAATCCACAACCTACAGATGCACATTTAAGAGTGGCTCATAGCATAAATGAAGCTATAATGCTGCGTGATTTTACCAAGCGTCAGCGCAAAGTTCTTGACTTAATATTACGCCTATCCTGGGGCTGCGGTAAGAAAACGGCTATTATTCCGCGTCAGCGTGACTTTGAGATTATCGGCATAGGTGAAACGCATATTACAGCCGAGCTGACTTGGTTGATGGAAAGCAAGGTAATAACGGCGGCCAATGGGGAATATTCATTTAACAAGGATTTTGACCAGTGGCAAGTTAGCCGGGTGAAACCTTACCAGCCGGAAAAGCTTAACGAATTGGTAAAATTTAATCTTAACGGAACTTACCAAACTGGTAAGGTCGAAAACGCCGAAAACTTACCAAAACAGGAAGTTTTAACTTACCAAAAGAGTAAGTTTTCCACGCCTAATTTAGCTTCGTCTAAAGAAATATTAAATAAAGATAGTATATCTAATAGATATATAGATAGAAATAAAAAAAGATGTTCTGATGATACGGACAAATACATTAAGGGTCTACTCAGGCATATGGTGAACCGGTAATGCTGGGTAATAAAACATACGCATATTTTGAACGAATGTACCGGCC
>CAYFVI010000095.1:0-1793 GCA_964346525.1 uncultured Dehalococcoidaceae bacterium | reverse complement strand
ATGACTTCGGACCGACTGGGCCGGTATTCCTTTATTGGCAGCAAGCCATTTCTCGTTCTCAAGAGCCGGGGAAACGAAATCCTGCTCATAAGGGACGGCGAGGAAGAAGTGAAACACGGCAACCCATTCGATGTGGTGGGTGAATTGCTGGCCGCGTATGCTTTGGATAGATGTCCGGCGGATATTCCCTTCGCCGGCGGCGCGGTGGGCTACTTCAGTTACGACTTGTGCCATTTTATCGAGCGGCTGCCCACGAAAGCGGTCGACGACCTGCAGTTACCAGAGTGCTATCTTGCCTTTTACGACGCTGCCGTTGCCGTTGACCATCTATACGGAAAAACTTACCTGATAGCAACCGGATTACCCGAGTTAGAGGAGGGGAAAAGACAGAAGAGGGCAGGGGAAAGGCTTGATTATCTAAGGGGTATCTTGTCCAATACCGGTAGGGCTTATGAAGAACGAGCACCAGAGCTGGTTGATAAAGGCACCGTGCTGAAATCGAATTTCTCGCGGGAGGAGTATCTCAGGGCAGTAGCCACCGCCCGGGAATATATCTGCGCCGGCGACATATTTCAGGTGAACCTGTCTCAGCGCTTTGAAGTCGGTTTAAACATCTCACCTTACGAGCTTTACCAGCGATTGCGGCGCATAAATCCCGCGCCATTCGCCTGCTATCTCAATTTTGAAGATTTAAGCATTGTCGGTGCTTCACCGGAGCGGTTTCTCAGGGTGCGGGGCGATTGGGTGGAGACCCGTCCCATTAAAGGAACGCGGCCAAGAGGTAAAACTGAGGCGGAAGATAAGACCCTGGCACAGGAGTTGCTCTCCAGCGTAAAGGACCGTGCCGAGAACGTGATGATAGTTGACCTTGAGCGCAACGATATCGGCCGGGTATGCCGCTACGGCACGGTCAGGGTAACCGAACTGGCGATTCTGGAGAAGTTTCCCACCGTCTTCCACCTGACGTCAACCGTGGTGGGCCGGCTGCGCCCGGATAAAGGGCGAGTGGACCTGCTCAAAGCCGCGTTTCCGGGCGGTTCCATAACCGGCGCCCCGAAGGTCAGGGCCATGGAAATCATCGACGAACTGGAACCCACCAGACGTAGTGTTTACACCGGCTCAATTGGCTACCTCAGCTTCGCCGGCGATATGGACCTGAACATCGTTATCAGGACGATTTTGGTAAAGGGTGGAAAGGCTTATTTTCAGGTGGGCGGCGGCATTGTCTATGATTCCGAGCCGGAAGCAGAATATCAGGAAACGCTGGACAAAGGAAAGGCGCTCATACAGGCACTCAAGCTATCCTCACAGGTAGCGGTGGAGGCAGTGTCATGATTCTGGTCATCGATAATTACGATTCGTTTGCCTACAATTTAGTCCAGTACCTCGGGGAGCTGGGCTGGGATCCGGTGGTCTTCCGCAACGACCGCATCACGCTGGAACAGATAAGGGACATGGCACCCAGCCACATAATAATATCGCCTGGCCCCTGTACACCGCTGGAGGCGGGCGTTTCCAACGATGTCGTCAGGTGCTTCAGGGGTGAAATTCCCATTCTGGGCGTCTGCCTAGGACACCAGTGCATCGGGTACGTGTACGGTGGCATAATAAAAAGAGCTTATGTCCCGGTACATGGTAAAACCTCTTTAATCCATCATGATGGCGATACCGTATTCCGAGGACTGCCATCGCCGCTGGTGGGTGGCAGATACCATTCGCTGGTGATTGACGTTGACAGCCTACCCGGCTCGCTTGAAATCTCCGCCCGAACCGAAGAGGGGGAGATAATGGGA
>CAYFVI010000094.1:0-3115 GCA_964346525.1 uncultured Dehalococcoidaceae bacterium | reverse complement strand
TTCTTGGCAATGGAGTTAGCCAGACTGGCGGTGATTATTTCGAGGGGCACGCCCTCCTGCTGGGCAGAGGCGACCGCCTGTCCCATGAAGGCGGCGCAACGTGTGCCCAGGTCGATGGTATGGGAAGCGTTAAAAGACAGGCTGGCGAACTGGCCATCATGCACAGAGATATCGAGCATCTCCGCCAGCTCATCGATAAAGCTGCCGGTGCCGGCGGCGCAGGCCTTGTTCATCTGGTAGTCGACCACCACCCCGTTGCGCTTGATGACCAGCTTGGAGTCCTGTCCGCCGATTTCTATAATGTCAGCCTCCGGATCTACTTCGGCGGCGGCTCTCGTCTGCGCCGTGATTTCGTTCTTGATGAGGTCGGCCCCGATGAAGCCGCCAACCAGGTATCTGCCGGAGCCGGTAACGCCCACGCCGGCAATCTCAACATTGGCCGCACCATCCAGTAACATGTTACGGAAGACCTGCTTCACCGCCTCGATGGGCCGGCCGGCGGTCATCAGGTAATTCTTGGCCAGGACTTCAGCGCCAGTTTCATCCAGTATCACCGCTTTGGTGCTCGTGGAGCCGACATCGACGCCGAGATATCCAGAGTAGGGTCCAGTGATTTTCAGATTTGCCCCGTTGCCGGGAAGAGAGACTTTATCCAGCCGGGGCATTTCGAAATACCTCTGCTGCGCATCACCCTCTGGAAGCAGGCATACCCGGGATTCTTTACCTTTGGCAAGCAAAGCTGACCCTAGCGATTCAATATACCGGAAATTCTCCGGCACGGTGACCTGCACATCATGGCCGTTTCTAGCTGAGAGCAGCTCGTTGAGTGCCTTGATAATGGCGCTGTTGGCCGCGACGCCGCCGATGAAATAAACCGGCTCTTCGAAGGTGCCCTTCTTCAGGGAGGCCACCATACGGGCGATGCTCTCGCAGAGGGCATAGAGCATGGCCTCGATGGAGACCCCTTTCTGCTGCAGATGAATTAGGTCGCTTTTGGCAAAGACACTGCAGCGGGCAGCGATCCGCGGCGGCTGTCCCTGGCATCCCAGGGCGAGGCGGGAGAAATCATCCAGACTTATGCCCAGGCGGTACGCCTGCTGCTCGAGAAAGCGACCCGTTCCCGCGGCGCAGAGCGGGTTTGAGGAAACCTTCCACGGCTTTTTTAAACCGTCTTCCAAAGTGATGACCAGAGAGGTCTGGCCACCTATCTGTATTACGGTCTTTACCCCGGGGTATAAATGGAGCAGCCCAGCAGATATGGCCAGCGAGCTGCTGTATTCCGCCCAGTTGAGTTCTGCGGGAATAGCGTCTCTGCTGGAGCCTGAGATGCCGGCGTTAGAGATGCCGTCCAGTGGCAAAGCCTGGCCGAGCCTTGCCAGCAGGGCGTTTATGGCCGCCCTGGGGTTGGTTATTATCTTTTCGCTATCAAGCCGGAGGATATTTTCGCCGCTGTCAATAAGGCAAAGCTTGGCGTTAACCGAACCGACGTCTATTCCCAGTGAATATTTCATAGTCGCACAATAGAAAATTTTAGCAAAAGTACACTTCGTTGTGAAGACAGCCGCCTAATATCCCAGCCAGCCCTTGCCTTTAAGCAGGCCGCGGACATAAGCGGCCTGACCGGCGTGCTGAAGATTATCGGCAAGGACGCTGATAAGGCGCACTCCCAGCGTGGGCAGTGGCTGGTACCAGGGCTCGTCGAGTTCCCGGTCGAGGTCGCCTGCCGAGAGCGATTGGATATAGCTCTTTGTCCTCTCCAGCACGGCGCGGTGGTATCCCAGGAAGGTCTCAGCGTCAGGAGATTTGAATGCCGCTACCTGTTGCGGCTTGTGCCCGAAGCCGATATCTCCGGCGTCTGAGGGCCTATTGAACCTGGCATGCCATCCCTCGCTGGTCCAGAGCTGCTCCTCCTCCATAAGGTCGGCAACGTGGTCATCCTGCACCCGCGTCAGGTGCCAGGCAAGCCAGCCCATGCTGTTGCAATCGGGCTTGGGCTGCTGGTTCAAATCGTCAGGGGTCATTCCCCGCAATGTCCTTTCCAGCACTTCCAGAATCCTGCCATAGCCGTCAATAAGCAACGCCTGCCATTCCATGGTTTATCTCCTCAAATCACATATTTAATGATACCGAATGCTAACCGGCGCTAAAAATCTAGTCCTCCACCGGCACGTAGATTTCGCCCTGGTGCGGATAAATTACCTCCAGAAAGACGGTGATAGACTGGCCTTCATCCTCATCGGCGGTGTTGCGGAAGAGCAGGGTATAGGTATTGCCCTGCTCCTGACTTGCGGAGAAGGAAAATCTATCACCTTCTGTGGAGCGGTACAGCTGCGACTTACCCATGATGCGGAAATCAACGGTATCGCCCCTTTCCAGGTAGAAAAAGCCGTCCGCTTTATCGCCATCAGCAAGCTTGAGCAGTATTTCTACCTTCCCTCCGGCGGCCACCCGGAAGCTTATCTGCTTCATCTGCCAGGCTGAACCGAGCTCGACTGATTTCTCTATTTTGAGATTGGCCTGTGATGAGGATGTGGAGGCCCCCTGGGTTAAATCGGATATTTCCTCACAACCTGAGAAGGGAAGGAGCAGGACGAGCAGAACGATAGCGATGACGACCTTTTTCCACATAGTTGAGACCTCACTTATCCATGTCCTGTTGCCCCATATTATACACTGAACCGGTCGGGAAGAGAATAGCTGATATAGCCTTGGGCTTGACGGACTGGTGCGGATGAAATTAGACTGATGATATCTCTCCCCGATTTGAATTGCTGACCGCAAGGAGGCTGCCGATGAAACCACAAGTACCGGTGATTTCGGTCAGAGGAAAACCCTTTGAGCGCGGCCAGCAGTACGGCTCTCAGGCAAAAGGCCTGATACGGAAGAATCTGGAGCTGTACTTTGACCTGTGGGGTTCTTTGTGGGGTGCCAAACGACCCGAGGTGCTGAAGCATTGCTCCAATCTGGTCCCGACTATAGGCGAGTATGATGCCGAGATACTGGAGGAAATGCAGGGCATTGCCCGGGGAGCGGGCCTGTCTCTTGAGGAGATAGTGGCGCTGAACGCCCGGTATGAGATGGTATTTGCCCAGAGTGCGATCGCGGAAGCGTGCGG
>CAYFVI010000093.1:0-5066 GCA_964346525.1 uncultured Dehalococcoidaceae bacterium | reverse complement strand
GGCATGGACGTGGCCGCAGTCTACGAGGTTGCTGGTGAGGCGGTGGCCAGGGCCAGGAAAGGACAGGGGCCGACCCTTATCGAGGCCAAGACATACCGCTTCCGCGGCCACTTTGAGGGCGATTCCGGAGCCTACCGCACCAAAGAAGAGATTGAACAGTGGATGGAGAGAGACCCCATCAGGCTTAATAAAGAGAAGCTTACCGATATGAAGGTGCTGACCGAAAAACAGTCTGAGGACATTGATAAGGAAGCGCTGGCGGAAATGGATGCAGCGGTGAAGTTCGCGCTGGAAAGCCCCTTCCCCGAGCCGGAAGAAGCGCTTAAGAACGTCTATTCATAGGAGATAGCCATGAGAGAGATAAGTTTCCGCGAGGCAATCGGAGAAGCCCTGGACGAGGAAATGGCCCGGGACCCGACGGTCTTCATCATCGGTGAAGACGTGGGCAAGATGGGGGGTCTGATGGGCGAAATCGGCGGTCTGTATCAGAAATACGGCATAGACCGGGTCCGGGATACTCCCCTTTCCGAGGCTGCTATCCTCGGCGCCTCCATCGGTGCCGCCATCACCGGGATGAGGCCCATCGCGCGGATGAGATTTGCCGATTTCCTCGGTGTGGCCTGGGACGAAATCATGAACCAGATGACCAAGATGAAATACATGTTCGGGGGCAAAATCAAGATGCCGCTGACCATGGATGCCCTCTGCGGCGCCGGGCGCCGTCAGGCCGCCCAGCATTCCCAAAGCATCGAAGGCATGATGATGTGCATCCCGGGGCTGAAGATTGCCCTGCCCGCCACCGCTTACGATATCAAGGGCCTGTTCAAGACCGCCATCCGGGATGACAATCCGGTGATTATCTTCGAGCACAAGTTTCTGATGTGGGCCGGGCCTAAAAGCCAGGCACCAGAAGGTGAATACCTCATCCCCTTCGGGCAGGCGGATATCAAGCGGGAAGGGAGCGACGCTACCGTGGTCGCCACCGCCGCCATGGTGCTGCGGGCGCTGAACGCCGCGGAAAAGCTACAGAAGGAAAAGGGCATCAGTTTGGAAGTAATCGACCCGCGCACCATCGTGCCCTTTGACAAGGAAACGGTGCTGAAATCGGTGGCCAAGACCGGGCGCCTCGTTCTCTTCACCGAGGAATGTGAAACGGGGAGTTTCGCCGGGCACGTGGCCGCCATCGTCGCCGATGAAGGCTTCGACTATCTCGACGCCCCGATAAAGCGGGTTAACGCGCCGGATACCCCGGTGCCGTACGGAATAGTCCTTGAGGACTACTGGCTGCCCGGCGAGGAAAAGCTGATAAAGACGATAAATGAGCTAATGTGATAACCAGCCCGATGCAAGGTAGATAATATTCCACAATGCCCTGTTACAGTTGAATGAAGCAGTATGAAAAGGGAAGGAGTTTGCGCGTGATTTTTAGAGACCTTCCCTTTTTTATTCGGTTTGCGCTATTGGTGCCGTGCATATAATATATATCTAGCAATTTACAGGAGGTATAAAGGCCATGGCCCACGATGAAAAGCTGATTCAGCAGTTGGTGGAAAAAGCCAAGATTATCCGCCGGGATGCCGTGGAAATGATAAAGGCCGGCGATTCAGGGTGGATAGGGGGCTCTTTTTCGCAGGCGGACATCATTGCCGCGCTGATGTTCCACCACATGAAGCACGACCCGAAAAACCAGGACTGGGAGGACAGGGACCGCCTGATTGTCTCCAAAGCCCACTGCTGTGAGACGGTCTATGCCGCCCTCGGCGAGGCCGGCTACTTCTCCAAAGAGCTGTATAAGTCCTACGGCAAGATGGGCGCCACTTTGCAGGCGCACACGGAGCGGATTGTGCCGGGCATCGAATATTCCGGTGGTTCGCTGGGCCAGGGGCTGTCCTTCGCCCTGGGCGAAGCGCTGGCCGCCCGCATCGATGCCCCCAAAGACTCATCCGGCCGCCCCATCCCCCGCTACCGCGTTTACTGCATTATCGGAGACGGTGAGAGCAACGAGGGACAGATATGGGAGGCGGTCATGGCGGCGCTCCACTACAAGGTGGACAACCTGGTGGCCATCCTCGACCATAATAAATTCCAGTCCAGCGGCACGGTTGAGGAAAGGATGAACATGATGCCCTGGGCCGATAAATGGAAAGCCTTCGACTGGGATACCGTCGAAATCGACGGCCACGACTTTGAGGCCATCCTCACCGCCCTGGAAAACGCGGACAGGGTCAAGGGCAAGCCGCATATCATCATCGCCCACACCACCAAATGCAAAGGGGTGCCCTCCTTCGAGCACAAGAACCTGCACTTCTGCAAGCTGTCCGATGAAATGTACGCCGAAGCGATGGAGGCGCTCAGGTAAGAAGTCGCGCGCCAATGGTAAATAGACCTTAAGGGAGTGAAAGATGAAACGGAATTATGTGCTGGAACCATTAGGCGAGATGAAAGCCATGTACCAGGCCTACCATGAGGAGATGATAGAGCTGTCCCAGAAGAACGGCAAAATCGTCCTCCTGTACGGTGACTTCCCCCGCGGTGCCGCCGGCGAGCTGTTCCAGAAAGAACACCCCGACCGCATTTATGATGTCGGCATTGCCGAGGCCAACCTGATTACCACTGCCGCCGGTCTGGCGGGAGGCGGCTACCTGCCCTTCACCCACTGCCACAGCATCTTCGCCGTGGGGCGGGCATACAACCAGATAAGGCAGAACGTGGCCTTTGATAAATTGAACGTCAAGATTGTCCTCTGCAACTCCGGCATGCTCTGGGCTTTTATGGGAGGCTCGCACCAGATTATCGAGGAAATCGCCGCCATGCGCGTCATTCCCAATATAACACTCGTTTCACCTGCCGACCCCATTTCGACGAAGAAAGCGACCGCAGCCATTGCCAAGCATGTCGGCCCGGTGGCCCTGCGCCTCTCCGGTTCCCCCGTACCTACCATTTATCGCGATGACTTTCCGTTCGAACTGGGGAAGGCAGTGACACTGACCGACGGCAGCGATGCCACCATTATCTCTACCGGCATGACACTCTCCGACGCGCTGCAAGCCGCCGATACGCTGGCCAAAGAAGGCATCAAGGTGCGCCTGCTGGACATGCACACCATAAAGCCTCTTGATGAAGAGGCGGTCATCAAGGCCGCCAGAGAGACCGGCGCCATCGTCACCGTGGAGGACAGCAGCATTATCGGCGGCCTGGGTGGGGCGGTGGCCGAGGTCGTGGCGGAGAACGTGGCAGTCCCCGTAAAACGGGTCGGCGTCAAGGACCGCTTCGGCCAGTCAGGCACCTTGCCGGAATTGAAAGAGGAATATGAATTATCCGCCCGGCATATCGCTCAGGCGGTCAGAGAAACGGTGAAAAAGAAATAGATTGAAGCCCCATCTACTTCAATCGGTAAAGGAGGCGCGATGAAAAAGCTCGGTTTTATCGGCCTGGGCAACATGGGCAAAGGGATGGCTTTGAACGTGGTCAAGGCGGGCTACCCGCTCACCGTCCACGATATCCGGCCCGAGCCGGTTCAGGAACTGACCATAGCCGGGGCCAAAGCGGCGCCTTCCCCGCGTGAGCTGGCCGAGAACTCAGAGGTCGTCATTACCATCGTGACCTCGTCGCCCCACGTGGAGCAGATAATGTTCGGAGATAACGGCGTGCTCGCCGGGATGAAAAAGGGCGGCATAATCATCGATATGAGCACCATCGACCCGATTGTGACCCGCAAGGTGGCGGAGGCCGCCGCCGGGAAGGGAATCGATATGCTGGATGCACCGGTGAGCGGTGCCCCGCCCAAAGCCGCCGACGGCACCCTCTCCATAATGGTGGGCGGGAAAAAAGAAATATTCGACCAGTGCAAGCCGATATTGGAGGTCATGGGGGAGAACATCTTCCACGTCGGCGATGTGGGCATGGGGGAGGTGGTCAAGCTGGCCAACAACCTGATAGGTTCAGTGTGCGGCCTCGCCGTCTGCGAGGGCTTCCTCTTCGGCACCAGGCTGGGAGCTGACCCCAGGACCCTCTTTGAGGTCATCAGCACCAGCGCCGGAAACTGCTGGTTTTTGCAGACCAGGGTGCCCTACCCCGATGTCATCCCGCAGAGCCCGGCCAACAAAGACTTCGCCCCTGGCTTCACCGCCGACCTGATGGCCAAAGACCTCGGCCTTATTCTGTCTGCAGCGGAGGCCACCCATACCCCGCTGCTGGCCGCAAGCCTGGCCCGGCAGCTGATTGAGGCAGCCAGAGCCGCCGGCTACGGGAGCAAGGACTGGTCCGTGGTGGTCAAAGTCCTCCAGCAGCTGGCCGCAGAGGAAGTCTGACCGGAGGGAAAAGATGTCTGTTCTGATCACCGGCGGCACCGGAGGCATCGGCATCGGCCTGGCGCAGGAACTGATTGCCAGAGGTAAGGAAGTGGTGCTCTTCGATATCGCCCCCCAGACCCAGCGCCTGGCCGATATCAAGGACAGGGTGAAGATTATCCAGGGCGACCTCAGGGTCTGGCCCGAGGTGCTGAATGCCGTAAAGGACAACAACATAGACGAAATCTTCCATCACGGCGGGATGCTTAGCATACCGTCCGACCACAACCCGTGGGCGGCTTTCCAGGTGAACGTCATGGGGTCAATGCACGTGCTGGAGGCAGCACGGCTTTTCGGCGTGAAGAGACTTGTCTTCGCCAGCACCGACGCCACCTATGGACTTGGCACTGGCAGCATAATCACCGATGAGACCCTGCAACGCCCGATTACCATGTACGGCATCGGCAAACTGTACGTCGAGCTCCTGGGACGGTTCTACCGCCGCAAGTTCGGCCTCGATTTCCGCGCCGTCCGCTACTGCATGGTGATGCGCCCCGGGGCCAAAGTGCGCACCCTGCCGGTGTTCATGCTGTGGATGGTGGAGAACGCGGCCCTGGGCATGCCTTTTGAATGCTTTGCCGCCGAGGACGTTTCGGTCCCGGTACTCTACTACAAAGATGCCGTCCGCGCCACCATGCAGCTTTATGAAGCCCCCGCAGAGCAGATTAAAACGGTCTGCTACAACCTGGCCGGGATAACGCCCACCCCCACCGCCGG
>CAYFVI010000092.1:0-2315 GCA_964346525.1 uncultured Dehalococcoidaceae bacterium | reverse complement strand
ATGGAGAAGCTGGCCGCAGATATGGAGGAATACTCCCGCAGTGACCCGGAAAGGCTGGCCTTCTTCCATCGTAATGCCGATGACGTCAGGAAGTCGGCCGCAATACTGGTCATCGGCGTCACCGGCGAGCCGAAACGGGTCGAATCGCCGCTGGACTGCGGTGCCTGCGGTATGGACTGCGCCGGAATGCTGAAAGCGAAGAAGAAGGAGCGCGGCACGGCACGAGGCCCGATGTGCCACATGCAGAGCGTTGACCTGGGCATTGCGCTCGGCGTCGCGGTGAAGGCTGCTGCCGACTTCGGCGTTGATAACCGGATGATGTATTCCATCGGCGCCGCCGCCCGCAGAACCAAGCTGATGGACGCCGACCTTGTTGTCGGGATTCCGCTTTCGGTATCGGGTAAAAACCCGTATTTCACGGGAAGATAAGCTGATACAGATATATATAATTACGTTTTACAGCAGGAGGTAACGATGCCCAAGGTTCACATCACTCGCGCCATCCCTACGGAAGCCATTGACCTGCTCAAGAAGCACGCCGAGGTCACCGCCAGGCAAAAAGAAGATGCACCCAGCCGCGAAGAGCTTTTCCAGAACATCGCCGACGTCGATGGCGTGGTTGTCTGGCAGGACAAAGTTGACGGCGAGTTTCTGGACCATGCCCCAAAGCTGAAAGTTATCGCACAGCGCGCCATTGGCTTCGACCTGATAGACACCGAAGAATGCGCCCGGAGAGGCGTCCGCGTGAGCAACGCCCCGAGCGGCGTCGACGATAGCACCGCCGATTTCGCCATTGCCCTGATGCTGGCCTCGGCACGACAGCTCGTAGATGCAGTCAACACGACCATGAAAGGGGGCTGGAAGAGATTCGGTCCCATGGAGAGCCCGTACCTCGGCCATGATGTTTATGAGAATACCCTGGGCATTGTCGGCATGGGCAGGATAGGTTCGAAGGTCGCCCGGCGGGCGCGCGGCTTCGATATGAAGATTATCTATTATGACATCGTGCGCAACCCGAAAGAAAAAGAGCTCGGCGCCGAATTTATCCCCGACCTGCATAAAATGCTGCGCATGGCGGACTACGTCACCATTCACGTGCCGTTGAATAATGAGACCAGACACCTGATTGGCGCCCGGGAGCTCGCCTCCATGAAGCCATCGGCGATACTGATAAACACCGCCCGGGGAGGGGTAGTCGACCCGAAGGCGCTGTATGAAGCTCTGAAGAGCAAAAAGATTCATGCTGCCGCTATCGATGTTACCGAGGTTGAGCCAATCGAACCCGATGACCCGCTGCTCAAGCTGGACAATATCATAATCGCCCCGCACATTGCCGGTGCTTCGGCGCTGTCACGGCTGAAGATGGACATGCTGGCCGCGGAAAACGTCATTGCGGCATTGGAAGGCAAACCGATGCCCAGCTGCGTCAACTGCCATTTGATAAAATAAGCAGGTGAAGGTGGGAAGGTTGTTGTGGCAAGCAAGGTAGGTATAATCGCCAATCCGGCTTCCGGCAAGGACATCAGACGGCTGGTGGCCTATGCCAGCATTATGGACAACAATGAAAAGACCAACCAGCTGCGCCGCATCATTATGGGCATTGACGCCACCGGCGTGGATGAAATCCTGATTATGCCCGATTATTACGGACTCGGGCAAAGGGCACTGGATGGCATCAGCGGAAAGAAGCTGCACGCCAGGGTCTATGTGATGGAAATGCCGATTAGCTATACCAGTGAAGATTCCACCCGGGCGGCAGGACTGATGGGGGAACAGGATGTGGGATGTATTGTTACGCTGGGCGGAGATGGCACCAACCGCGACGTGGCCAAGAGAAGCGGGGATATTCCGCTGGTCCCGGTTTCCACCGGCACCAACAATGTCTTTCCGGTGATGGTGGAGGCCACCACCGCCGGTCTTGCCGCCGGCATCGCTGCCCGGAAGCTGATTGACAGCGGGGAGATACTTAAAACTCATAAACGCCTGTCCATCATCAAGGATGGGCGGGAGATTGACATGGCCCTGGTCGACGCCGTAGTGTTAAATCAGCTATTCGTTGGTGCCCGGGCCATCTGGGAACTGCCGGAGGTCAGGCAGATAATCTGTACCCGGGCGGAACCGACCAATATGGGCATGACCGCCATCGGGGGGAACCTTTGCCCGATAGGGCCTGACGATGCTCAGGGAATGTACCTGAGTTTGGGCAATGGCCGCCTTAGAGTAAGAGCCGCCGTGATGCCCGGCGTTGTCTCAGAAGTCGGCATCGCCGAATGGAGACTGCTTGAACCCGGCGACGGGGTGATGGTAAAGCACAA
>CAYFVI010000091.1:0-3465 GCA_964346525.1 uncultured Dehalococcoidaceae bacterium | reverse complement strand
AGCCAGTCCCATTACTGCTTCTCCGTTACCTTCTCCACCAGCAACGTCTGCTGGGGCAGTTTTTTCGCCTTATCCGGGTAGAAATAGCCGCTCACTTTCCGTTCCGGCGTATCCAGCATTTCCTCTTTATCCTGCACCAGTTCGTCGCGGCGGTATTTGGCGCATTCATAGGCGTGGCTGAGATACAGCGCCTCAAAGGGACAGGCCTCAACGCATAGGGCACACTGGATGCAGTAGCCGGTATCCACTTGGTATTTCTCCACAATATATTTATTCTCCGTCATTTCCGTCGAGGTGACGATATCAATGGCGCCCTGGGGGCAGGTCTTGGCACAGGTGCCGCAGCCGGTACACTTCTCCTTGCTCCAGACCAGCTCATTGCCGCGGAAGCGCCGCGAGATGTTGAGTCGCTGCTCCGGATACTGGTTGACCGTCGGGTGGCGAAGCAGGTGCCTGATGGTTACCATCAGGCCCTTAGCAATACCGATTCCGTATCTTTCAAACTTCAATTCTGCCCCATCCCAATTTAAAGAAGAATTTTGACCATATGAGAACCAGGAACGCCATGACGGCGAAGTTGACGATAATCATGGCCCATATCAATTGCGTGGGCCAGCCGGCCAGTACCTGTAAGGCTGTAATGAATAGATTGATGATTGACATGGGGAAGAGGAATTTCCAGGCGAAGGCCATCAGCTGGTCGATTCTTATCCTGGGGAGCGTGGTGCGTGTCCAGACCATGGCGAAGAAGACGATCATCACCTTGACGATAAACCAGAGCCACGGCGGCAGCAGCGGGCCTCTCCAGCCGCCGAGGAAAAGGGTGGTGATGATGGCGGAGATGGCCACCGCCTCGGCGTACTCCACCAGATAGAACATGGCGAATTTCATGCCCGAGTACTCGGTGTGGAAACCGGCCACAATCTCGGAATCGGCCTCCATAAGGTCGAACGGGCTGCGGTTTATCTCGGCGCAACCGGCGGCGAAGAAGAGCAGAAAGCCCAGCGGCTGCAACAGAATGAACGGGATGTCCTGGGCCACCACCATCTGGTTCAGGGAAAGCGAGCCGGCAACCAGTACCACGCCGACAATGGCCAGCACCAGCGGGATTTCGTAGCTGACGACGGCGGCCACATTACGCATGGCGCCGAGAAGCGAATACTTGTTGCTGGAGCCCCACCCGGCCATGAAGATGCCCACCGTGGACACCGAGCTGATGGCTACGATATAAAGGATACCGATATTGAGGTCGGCCAGCAGGGCGCCGTTTCCAAAGGGAATGACGGCGAATATCATCAGCGCAGGAGCGAAGGCAATTACCGGGGCCAGCCAGTGGACAAGCTTATCAGCGGCGTTGGGCACGATGTTCTCTTTGAGCAGCACCTTGACCGCGTCGGCGACGGGCTGGAGGAGGCCGAAAGGTCCGGTGCGGTTCGGCCCGAGGCGCGACTGCATCCGGCCCATCCCCCTGCGCTCGATGTAGATGACGCCCATCACCATGGTCAAAACAAAGCCGATGACAACCACGGTAAAGAAGAGCCAGTGCCACCAGAAGCCGCCCGGCCAGTCCGGGGGGACGGGCTGTAAACGGACCAGGTTATAAATATTCAAGTCTGCTATTGCCATTAACGGTCTATCTCACCCACAGTAATATCAATGCTGCCGAAAATGATGATTAAATCGGCCACTTTCCAGCCGCGTGTCATATCGCGCAGCGCGGTGAGGTTGATTAAACTCGGCGGGCGGATATGGCAGCGGTATGGAGCTATAGAATTATCAGATACAAGGTAAAAACCGAGTTCACCCTTGGGCGCCTCGATGCGGGCGTAGGCCTCGCCGGCGGGGGGCCTTATCAGGTGGGGCACCTCGGCTTTGATGGGACCGGATGGTATCTGCTTCATCGCCTGCTCGATGATGCGCAGGCTCTGCCGCATCTCCTCAACCCTCTGGCGGTAGCGGTCATAGCAGTCGCCGGTGCTCTGTGTCGGGACATCGAAGTCGAAACGGTCGTAGATGGAGTAGGGGTCAGCCTTGCGTATGTCCCACTTCACGCCGCTCGCCCGGAGCACCGGCCCGCTCGCCGAGCAGTTTACCGCCTGCTCTTTAGATAGAATGCCGACTCCCTTGGCGCGGGCAATCAGTATCTCGTTCTGCATCAGAAAGCGGTCGTACTCGTCCAGGAAGTGCGGCATCAGGTCCATGAACTTGCGCAGGGCGGGCATGAACTCCTCGGGCAGGTCTTGGCTGACGCCGCCGGCCCGCATGTAGTTATAGGTAAGCCGCTGGCCGCTGACCATCTCGAAGAGGTCAACGATTCGCTCCCGTTCCCGGAACATATAGAGGAAGGGGGTGAAGTAAGCACCGCAGTCGTTCAGGAAGGCACCGACGGCAATCAGGAAAGCCGCGATGCGCTGTAGTTCAGACATCATAACACGTATGTATTCGGCGCGCTCTGGGACTTTGATGCCGGCCAGCTTCTCCACCGCCAGGCAGTAGGCGAAGTTGTTGTTCATCGAGGATATATAGTCGAGTCGGTCGGTAAGCGGGATGAAACCGCCGTAGGTCCTCTGTTCGGCGAGCTTCTCTATGCCGCGGTGCAGGTAGCCGAAAACCGGCTCGATATCGACTACCACCTCGCCATCGAGCGTCGCCCGCATGCGGAATACCCCGTGAGTGCTGGGATGCACCGGGCCCATATTGAGCACAAAAGGCTCAGTTCGGACTGCCATTAAACAAAATCCTTCCGCAATGGATGTCCCTCGAAACCTTCCCAGAGGAAAATGCGCTTCAGATTGGGATGTCCTTCAAACCTGATGCCGAAGAGGTCGTAAATCTCTCTTTCCTGAAAGTCAGCCCCCTGCCACAGACCCACCGCCGAAGGCAATGAAGGATTCTCGCGGTCGTAACATCGGGTCTTGACCACCAGGCTGTGGTTATGCTTCAGGGAGCTGAGCAGGTATACGACCTCGAAGTGGTCGTAGTAATCGACGGCGGTGATGAAATTGAGGAAGTTGAAATCCAGGCCTTCGGTATCCTTGAGAAAGCGGGCAACTTCGATGAGCGAGTCGCCCTTCACCACTAGGTTGTCCGCGCTGGACTCAACCACGCTGCTGGGAAACTTCTCTTCTATTTTGCCGGCGATTTCCTTGCCGGAAAGTGCGATTGTCATCTCTGGAGCAGCTTTCTCACATCGATGTTTTTTCGCTTGGCGATCTTCTTCTGCAACATCTGAATACCGTAAATAAGGGCTTCGGGACGGGGAGGGCAACCGGGAACATAGACGTCCACGGGGATGATGCGGTTATACCCCGGCACCACGGCATACTCCGCCGAGGCGAAAATGCCGCCGCTGATGGCGCAGGCGCCCATGGCGATGACCCATTTAGGCTCCGCCATCTGGTTGTAAATGCGCCTCACATTCGGTGCCATCTTCCAGGTCAGGGTGCCGGCGGTAATCATGAGGTC
>CAYFVI010000090.1:0-1539 GCA_964346525.1 uncultured Dehalococcoidaceae bacterium | reverse complement strand
GCGATGATAATCTGCACCCAGTGCAGGGAATCGGCCTTGATATCGGCGAGTGCAGAGTCTATCTCAATCTCATCCGCGCCGCGGTGAGCAATTCGGGCGATTATTTTCTTCATTTCATCCAGTGTTGCCATGTTCCCTCCTCAAGCCTTGCTTTATTCCGACAGCGTTTTCTGAACTTTTTCCAGCTCGGTGCGGAGTGTATCTACGAACCCGCTCTCCACGGCCTGCTTCGCCTGCTTTATGGTGCCGGCAATATGCGGCGCACGGCTGGCACCGTGCGCTACCGCCGCTACCCCATCAACACCCCACAATGGACCTCCCCCCAGCACCACCCCCGGGCTCATCAACCGGTAGAGCGTGCCGGTCATCTTCTCCAGCTCATCCGCTGGCATCCTTTCTTTCATCCCCTCATCGAGGTAGCGCTTGATTGCCCTTCCCAAGCCTTCACAGAACTTGAGCAGGATATTGCCCACAAAGCCGTCGCAGACGATAACGTTGGCCTTGCCGGCGATAATATCAAAACCTTCCACATTGCCGATGAAGTTCAGCTTGCTCTGTTTCAGCAGGTCATACGCTTCTTTGGTGAAATCGGTGCCTTTGCCTTCCTCAGCGCCGACGTTGAGCAGGCCGATGGTGGGATTTTCTATCCCCAGAAAGCTCCGCGCATAGACGCTGCCGGCGACGGCGAAATTGACCATCTGATACGGCTGGCAGCCCACGTTGGCACCCAAATCGAGCAACACCGTCTTTGGTGACAGGCCGAGGAACGGGCCACCCAAAACCGGCCTTTCTATCCCCGGCAATGCTCCTATATACTGCAAAGCACACACCATAACCGCGCCAGTAGCGCCGGCGCTGACCATGGCATCGGCCTTACCTTCTTTCATCAGGCGGGCCGCCACCGCCATGGAGTTATTGGGCTTGCGTATCACGGCGATGGCCGGCTGTTCGCCGTCTTCAATCACCTCGGTGGCCTCAACCAAGCTAATGGGCAGACCGGTCATATCGTGCTTGGCCAGCTCTGCTTCGATTTCCGCCTTCAGCCCGACCATGATTATCTCCACAGCAAGGTCACGCGCCGCCTGAACCGCACCGCTGACGACCTCCGCAGGAGCGAAGTCGCCTCCCATCCCATCAACGGCAACCCTTATCCTTTCACCCATAATCGCCTCCTTTTCACCAGGTATGGCTTATGGCGTCCCTGGTACATGCCCTGTGGCAGTTCACTCCGAGCTTGCCGACGCATTCTCTATGCCCCGGGCACAGCAGGGCCAGTTTCTTTCTGGCCTCTTCCTTCACCCTGGTCTTCAACTGTCCGCCCTCGTCCGCAGCCACCTCGATAATACCGTGAGGGCAGGCCGGCACGCACTCGCCGCAGCCATCGCAGCGGCCGGTATCGATGGTGATAAAATAATTGCCTGTACCATCGCTGTAACCGTACTGCACCTTCGCTTCCACAGCAACTGTTTTACCCTGGCACCGGTCCCGGGCAAAGAGCGCCGCCCCCAGCGCACCGATTATCTGCGGGTCCTCGCAGAG
>CAYFVI010000089.1:0-11343 GCA_964346525.1 uncultured Dehalococcoidaceae bacterium | reverse complement strand
GCGCCTTACGGCGATGTCCATCAGCCCCAGCGACTCGAAGTTCGCGTCGCTGCTTTTCCTGGCCAAGAGTATCATGCCGGCGCAGGTGCCGAACACGGGCATACCATTTTTGACTTTGTTGCGAATCGCCTGCGTGAGCTTGTAGTCCCGCATCAGTCGCCCGATGGACGTGCTCTCGCCGCCGGGAATAATAAGCCCGTCCAGGCCCTCGAGTTCCTCAGGCAGGCGGACGGGCATAGCTTCAACTCCCAGTTCGCGTAACTTCTCGATGTGCTCGATAAAGGCTCCTTGCGAGGCAAGGACGCCAATTTTCATATTACCATCCCCTCGGGGCCAGCAACTCCTCAGATGGAATCTGCTTTATGTCCAAGCCGGGCATTGCGTCACCCAGATTCTTGGAGACTTCGGCAATGATTTTCGGGTCGTTATAGTGCGTGGTAGCCTTGACAATCGCCTGCGCCCGCGCCGATGGGTTGGTCGACTTGAAAATGCCGGAGCCAACGAAGACGCCGTCGGCACCAAGCTGCATCATCAGCGCCGCGTCCGCTGGAGTGGCTATGCCACCGGCGGCGAAGTTGACCACGGGCAGCTTCCCTGTCTTGTGCAGTTCCTCCACCAGCGCAAACGGTGCCCCCATCTCCTTGGCCTTGGCCATCAATTCTTCCTGCGGGGTATTGACCAGCTCGCGGATGCCGTCCATCACTGCGCGCATATGCCGGACCGCTTCCACCACGTTGCCGGTGCCGGCCTCACCTTTGGTACGTATCATAGCTGCTCCTTCACCGATGCGGCGCAGGGCCTCACCCAGATTGCGGCAGCCGCAGACAAACGGAACCTTGAAGTCATGCTTCCAGACATGGTGGCTCTCATCGGCCGGGGTGAGCACTTCCGATTCGTCGATGTAGTCCACGCCGAGCGCCTCCAGCGCCTGCGCCTCAACGAAGTGCCCGATGCGGCATTTGGCCATCACCGGTATGGAAACCGCCTTCATAATGGCCTCGATTACGGTCGGGTCGGCCATCCTAGCCACGCCGCCCGCAGCCCTTATGTCAGCAGGCACCCTCTCCAAGGCCATGACCGCACAGGCACCCGCCTCCTCAGCGATTTTAGCGTGCTCCGCATTGACCACATCCATAATTACCCCGCCCTTGAGCATCTGGGCCAGCCCGGTTTTGACCTTCCATGTTCCCGTTTCCATACCTATCACCTCGCTTTGCCGAGAACCTACCTGTTTGCATTGATATTTTACTACTGTTTCGCCGGTCAAGCAACTGCAACTGGCTACAGCAACGGCCTTTTGGCCGGTATCCCGGGGCGGCGGGGATACTGCGGCGGGGTCTTCCCCACCTTATCAACGACCACCAGCCAGCGCTTATCGGTGAATTCAGGCAGTTCAATTCTTTTCACGTCGGTAAGCGCGCCGCCTAGAAGTGGAATCGCCTGACGCGCCTTTTCCAACTCTGCCTGTATACTTCCCTTTTTCTGGGCGATTAACCGGCCGCCGATGGCACAGAACGGCAGGGTTAGTTCCACCAGCGTGGGCAAACCCGCCACCGCCCGCGAAAGCACGATTTCAAACTGCTCCCGGTATTCGGAAAGATGGGCGATTTCCTCCGCCCTCCCCACCACAATTTCAATGTCTTTCAGCTCCAGCCTCTGTATAACATGCTCCAGAAAGTCCGCTTTTTTCTTAGTGGCATCAAGCAACACCAGCCGAATATCAGGTAAAAGGAGCTTCAGCGGAATCCCGGGTATCCCCGCCCCGGTGCCAACGTCGATAAGCCTTGTTCCCTTATTTAAAGGCTGAGGCAGGGCCAGAACCACGGTCAGAGAATCGAGGAAATGTTTGACCTGCACCTCTTCGCATTCGGTAATCGCCGTCAGGTTTAGCCTTCGGTTCCAGTCGATTAGCTCTTGATAGTAGACCTGAAATTGCTCACACTGTCGTGGGGTTAGCTCAACGCCCAGTTTTTTAGCACCCGATTTGAGCTTTTTCATGATGGACATTATTACACTGGGGGATTTGGTAAAAAATTCTATTACGACCAGCTACAGAATAATAAAAGTATAGTATAAATATACGGTAACGCCGGCGAAGACGACGCTGTCCATCCGGTCCAGAAAACCGCCATGCCCCGGCAGCACGGTGCCCGACTCTTTCACGCCGATATTACGCTTGAGCAGAGATTCCGCCAGGTCGCCAATCTGCCCGAAAATGCTCACCAGCAGCGCCAGGAAAATCCCCTGCCCGATGCCCAGGGTTATTTGCAGCGGCGTTGACAGCGTGAAGAGCAGGCTAACCGCCGCTGCGCCCAGCACCCCTCCCACTGTCCCCTCCCAGGACTTTTGCGGGCTTATGCGCGGGGCGAGGCGGTGGCGGCCCAGCACCCGACCGATGAAGTATGCGGCGCTATCGGAGCCAAAGGTGGTGAAAAAAGCGAATAAGACCCAGTTTCTGCCCGCTTCAAGTCGCAAAGCAATCAACAGGCTCAGCATCCAGCCGACGTAGAGAAAGCCAGCCACCATCCATGCCCATCCGGTAAAAGCTCCCTCGACGCGCTGGCGCAGCACCAGCCATACCAGCGGCAGCACGATGGCCAGCGTCACCAGCAGCGGGGCGGCAAACGGGGATGGGCAGTGAGGGCTTATTATTATTAAAAGCGTAAAGAGCAGCCCGAAGACGGTCAACGAACGTATACCGGAAACGCCCACGAGCCGGTAGAATTCATAGGCGGCCATCAGCCCCCAAATAGCGATAAAGACGGTAAACCAGGGCAGAGGCCTATCAAACCAGACTACTGTAATAAGGAGGGGGAGACCCAGCAGCGAGGTTATAAGCCTTTTTTTGAGCATGTCTGGTATTACAGCGCGCCGAAGCGCCGTGCCCGTTGACTGTAGGCAATTAGCGCCTTGTCCATGTCCTCTTTGGTGAAATCTGGCCAGAGAACATCGGTGAAATAGTATTCGCTATAGGCGGTCTGCCATAACAGGAAGTTGCTGAGACGCAGTTCGTCACCAGTTCTGATTAAAAGGTCAACATCCGGAATGCCCGCCGTATACAGATAGTTGCTGAACAGTTTCTCGTCTATCTTTTCCGGCGGGATACCTTCAGCGATAATGCGGCGAACCGCGTCTATGATTTCAACATGCCCACCGTAGTTGAAGGCCAGACTCAACGTCAGTCCGGTATTGTCCCTGGTGAGCTCCTCAGCACGCCGAACCGAACTCTGCAGCCAGTCGGGCAGCTCTCCAAGTCGTCCGAGGTGCCGAACCCTCACCCCTTTCTTGTGCAGCTTGGGTACATCCCGGTCAATCCGCTCCACCAGGATACGGAATAGCCCGTTTATCTCCTCCCTGGGTCGACCCCAGTTCTCGGTGGAAAATCCATAGAGGGTAACGTATTTTATCTGCAGGTCATTGAGATATTCGATAAGGGAGCGCATTTTTTTCACGCCGGCCTGATGACCGGCCAGCCGGGAAAGCCCGCGGTTCTCTGCCCAGCGCCCGTTTCCATCGGGTACAATGGCGATGTGCACTGGCAATAGTTTTATCTGCTGCTTGATTGACTTCATTTACCCGTCTTTCCCCGGTACGTCCAGTTTGACAGGCTATGCTTCCAAGAGTTCTTTTTCCTTATCCCGCCCGGCCTGGTCGATTTCTGCGATGTGAGCATCGGTGAGCTTCTGCAGTTGACCTAAAGCCCTTTTATGCTCATCCTCGGATAGCTCTTTATTCTTCTCCATGGTCTTCAGTTCATTCATAACCTCGTGCCTTAGATTGCGCACCACTACCTTCCTCTCCTCTATCCTCTTCCGCACAATCTTTATCAGCTCCTGTCGCCTTTCCTCGGAAAGAGGCGGGATACTTATCCGGATAACGTTCCCATCATTGGTCGGGTTGAAACCGAGGTCGGATTTCAGGATGGCCTTTTCAATCTCGCGGATACTGCCTTTGTCCCAGGGCTGAATGATGAGGAGGCTAGCCTCAGGCACGGAGATGCCAGCAATCTGATTGAGGGGTGTGGGCACGCCAGCATAGTCCACTCTGATGTGCTCCACCAGCGCCGGGGTGGCCCGTCCGGTGCGCACCGTGGCCAGCTCCTTCCACAGACCGCTGACGGACGCCTGCATCCTTGCCTCTATTTTCTGTAATTCATCACTGACCATTTAATTATCCGCCTGATACCAGGGTGCCAATGGACTCACCTCTCACCGCCTTCTCCATGCTATGAGGGGCCTGAAGGTCAAAGACAATGATTGGCAGTTTATTCTCCAGACATAAAGAGAGCGCGGTGGCGTCCATTACTTCCAGGCGAAGGTTCAGTGCCTCCAAGTGAGTGATGCGCTCAAACTTTTTCGCATCCGGCTTCTTGATTGGGTCAGCGCTGTAAATGCCGTCTACTTTATTCTTCGTCATGAGCAGGACTTCGGCGTCAATCTCGATGGCCCGCAGCGCGGCCGCGGTATCCGTGGTCATATAGGGATTTCCGGTACCGCCGGCAAAGATGACCACCCTGCCCTTTTCCAGATGGCGGACGGCGCGCCGCCGGATATAGGGCTCGGCCACCTGGTTGATGCCAATGGCCGACTGAGTCCGCGTCATGACGCCTTCTCTCTCCAGTATATCCTGCAATGCCAGGGCATTGATGACGGTGGCCAGCATCCCGGCATAATCTGCGGTTACCCGGTCGATGCCGACTCCCTCGGCCTCGTCGCCGCGCCAGATGTTGCCTCCACCAACGACGATTGCCACCTCCACCTCCATTTCCATCACGTTTTTGATCTGTTTGGCGACTTTGGTAAGGGTAGCGATATCAATGCCGAACTTGCTCTCGCCGGCAAAGGACTCGCCACTGAGTTTGAGGAGCACCCGTTTGTACTTCGCCTCAGCCATTATCCTCGTCCCTCACGCCTAATTCAAACCTGGTGAAGCGGCTAATCCTGATATTTTCACCTACCTTGGCAATGACTTCAACGATTACATCACGGACTATCCTTCCGGGGTCTCTGATGTATGGCTGTTGCAGCAGACAGGCAACCTGAGGCTCAATATCCGCTCCCTCCGGGACTTCTTCCTCGGATATATATTGCGGTGCCAGTGCCGCGACCTGCATGGCCAGGTCATGTGCCAGTTCTTTGAACTCATCGGTGCGTGCCACAAAGTCGGTCTCGCAGTTCACCTCAACCAGTGCTCCGATCCGACCTCCGGTGTGGATATAGCCTTCAATCAATCCCTGCGCGGTGGCACGGCTGGCTTTTTTCTCGGCTTTGAGCAGTCCTCTTTCTTTTAAAATACGGAGTGCCTTTTCCAGGTCTCCTTCTCCTTCAAGCAGGGCATTTCGGCACTCCATGATTCCGGCACCACACTGGTTCCGCAACTCCTTGATCATCTCGGTCGATATTTCCAAAGGTCTTCCTCCTTATTCCTCTTCTGGAGTAAAGATAAGCGGCTCCATCGTCTCCAGTGCCTCAGCTTCCTCTGCTCCCTCCAGTTCCGCTGCCTCCATTGATATCTCAGCAACACCCGCTTTGCCCTCCAGGACGGCATCAGCAATCTTGGCGCATATCAGCTTTATGGCACGAATCGCGTCGTCATTGGCCGGTATCGGGTAGTCTACTGTATCGGGATTACAGTTGGTATCCACAATTCCCACCACCGGTATCCCCATTCTTTTAGCCTCAGCGAGTGCGATATCTTCTTTGGTCGGGTCAACGATAAAAAGGGCACTGGGCAGGCTGGTCATTTCCTTGATGCCGCCCATCTGCTTGTTGAGCTTTTCTATTTCCTCGTTGATCTTCATTATTTCCTTTTTGGTAAGGCGGCCAAATTCGCCCCGGGACTGCTGGTCCTCAAGGCGTACCAGATGGTCGATGCGTGCCTGGATGGTGGCGAAATTGGTCAGCATCCCGCCCAGCCAGCGCTGGTCCACGTATGGCATGCCACAGCGCTGCGCCTCCTCCACAATTGATTCCTGAGCCTGCTTCTTGGTGCCGACAAACAGGATGGTGCCACCTCCCGCAATCAGTTCCCGGACGTACTCACAGGCTTTATCCAGCATGCTTGCTGTCTTTTCCAAATCGATGATGTGAATACCATTGCGCTTGGTGAAGATGTAGTTTTTCATACGGGGATGCCACCGCCCCGTCTGATGCCCGAAGTGAGCCCCCGCTTCCAAGAGCTGTTTGATGGTCGTCGTATCCGGCAAATTTCCCCCCTTTTCTAGTTGACAAATGGCTTTTGCCGCTAAACAGTATAGCATACCCCTTGAGTTAGCGGCAATATCAGGTTTATTAACCTCACCCTCTTGAACACACTTCACGTGATTTAAGGCTCTTTCCTCTTCCCTTCTTTCACCACTTGACAAACCAGCGATATATTGCTAAACTTGCCTCCATATACGCAAAGGCTGCGAACAGGACTAGTAAGTTCCAGAGCGGGGCGCAGAGAGTCGGGAAAGGTGTGAGCCGATGCCAGCGCCGGAGCGGAATGGACCTGGGAGCCGCAACCCGAAAGCGGTAACCGCAAGTAGGCCTTGACGCAGGGGAAGCGTTATCGTATCCCAGGGTATCGAGGTTAAGTATCAGAGAAGAACCTCTGTACCAGAGAGATGGTCGCATATTTTGAATAATCCCTGACCGAAGAAGGGTGGTACCGCGGAGGCAGCCCCCGCCCCTTTCAAGGCGGGGGCTTTTTATTAGCTGATAGCAGAAAAGGGGGACATTGCCATGGCCACGATGTACTGGAGGTGGCCCTCCGGGGCCAGCTAATATTTAACGGCAGAAAAGTCACCAAATATATAAGAAAGGAGAAAACAATGGAGAGAACCAAATTCATACTCGATGAAAAAGATATGCCGACCAAATGGTACAATGTGCTGCCCGACCTGCCCGAGCCTCTGCCGCCGGAACTTCACCCGGGGACCAAAGAGCCCACTCGCCTCCCGCCTCCCCTGTTCCCCGAAGCCATCAACGACCAGGAATTCAGCCCGGAGCGCTATATTGAGATTCCGGAGGAGGTACAGGCGGTCTACCGTACCTGGAGGCCAACGGTTCTGCACCGGGCACTCCGACTGGAGAAAGCTCTGGATACGCCGGCCAAAATCTTCTACAAATACGAGGGAACCAGCCAAGCGGGCAGCCACAAGCCGAATACCGCTGTCGCTCAGGCTTACTACAACAAGAAACAAGGAGTGAAACGACTGACCACGGAGACCGGTGCCGGACAGTGGGGCAGCGCCCTGGCCATGGGCTGTGCCTTCTTCGGCATTGAATGTAAGGTTTACATGGTCAAGGTCAGTTATAACCAGAAGCCCTACCGCCGCATTTTGATGGAGACCTGGGGAGCCAACATCGTTCCCAGCCCCAGCCCGGACACGGACTTCGGAAAGCAGATTTTGAAGGAGGACCCTGACTCCACAGGCAGTCTGGGAATCGCCATCAGCGAGGCCATAGAGGATGCCGCCAAGCACGATGACACCAAATACTCCATTGGCAGCGTGGCCAACCACGTGCTACTGCACCAGACCATTATCGGCGAAGAAACGCGGCTGCAAATGGAGATGGCCGATGCCTATCCGGACATCATCGTCGGCTGTGTCGGCGGCGGCTCCAATTTCGCCGGACAGTTCCTGCCCTGGATTCGGGACAAGTTCAGCGGCAAGAAGCCCGACATGCGCATTATCTGCGTTGAGCCTCAAGCCTGCCCCACCCTGACCAAAGGACCTTACGCCTGGGATTTTGGTGATACCGCCGGCATGGCCCCCATACTTAAGATGTACACCCTGGGACACACTTTTGTGCCGCCTCCGGTCCACGCTGGAGGACTGCGCTATCACGGTATGGCACCGATTATTTGCCACCTCTACAAACTGGGCTTGATAGAAGCCAGAGCCGAGCACCAAACTGCCGTCTTTGAGGCCGGTGTACAGTTCGCCCGGACCGAAGGCATCATCACCGGACCGGAGCCCTGTCACGACCTCAGAGTAGCCATTGATGAGGCCCTGAAGTGCAGGGAGTCAGGCCAATCAAAGACCATCCTGATTGCCCACAGCGGACATGGGCACTTTGACCTGGCTGCCTATGATGAGTACCTTTCCGGCAGGATGCAGGACTACGCGTACCCCGAGGAAAAGGTAAAAGAAGCGCTGAAGCACCTGCCTGAGGTGCCTTCCTCGCTTTAGAATCCATAAGGGGGCTGGGTTATACCAGCCCCCAGCATTGTCCCCTTAGAACGGTTGTGTTACAATTAAAATTGTAATGGGCCGAATAACAGCTAACTTCTTGCTCACGCTTTTAATTATCCCCTTAATACTGACATTGAGCGTTGGCTGTGCCATACCCCAGATTGAAATAGCGCCAGCACCGGCGCCAGCACCAGCGCCAAGCCCATCTCCAGCCCCAACGCCTGCCCAGCCGCCCGAGCCCATCAACCCGTCCTGGACACCACCCCCCACGACCCCATCAGCAAATACTACTATAGCCCTGCCCAACCTCGCCGATGTCGTAGCCAGGGTGAAGCCGTCGGTTGTGGCCATCACTACCGAAGTGATGTCATTCGACTTCTTCAACCGGCCGTTTACCGAGCAGGGGGCCGGCTCAGGGTGGATTTTGGACAAAGACGGTATAATTGTGACCAACAACCACGTTGTCGAAGATGCCAGCAGCATCACGGTTACCATGGACGATGGCAGCACTTATACCGTTGACCAGAGCGCCGTCTTTACCGATAGCCTGAATGACCTGGCCATCATCAAAATCGATGCACAAGACCTGCCGACGGTAACCGTCGGCGATTCCTCCACATTACGGGTTGGGGAGTGGGTGGTGGCCATCGGCAACGCGCTTGGTCAGGGGATACGAGCGACCGAAGGCATAATCAGTCGCCAGGGAGTGGCCATACCGGTGGCACCGGGACAGACCCTGTACGACCTCGTTGAGACTACGGCTGCCATCAACCCCGGCAATAGCGGCGGACCGCTGGTCAACCTAGCCGGAGAGGTAATCGGCATCACCAGCGCCAAAATAGCTACCGTTGGTGTGGAAGGTATGGGTTACGCCATCAGTACGGAAACGGCTATTCCCATTATTGAGGAGCTGATAACCAATGGCTACGTGGTTCGCCCGTGGTTGGGGATTGTACTCTACACCGTGGACCAGTTTGCCGTCGCCAGATATGAGCTGGGAGTAGAAAGCGGTGTCCTGATAACCCAGGTGGTTGACGGCAGCCCGGCGGATAAGGCGGGACTTAAACCCGGTGATGTGATTACCCGCTTTGCCGATAATGAAATCGCCACTGCGCAAGATATGATAAGAGCCATTCACCTTTCCGAAATCGGGCAAAAAGTATCCGTAACCTACTGGCGTGGCAAATCTGAACATACCACCGAGGTGATACCGATCGAGAGCCCGCCGCGCTAATTCAGCTTTTTGACACCGACAAGTATCTCGTGGCCTTCTAGTTTAAAGCTCTCCGTGTGAGTTCCCTCTTCCGGAGTCCCATCCATAAGCTGCTCGGAAAGCGTTTCCTGTTTTATATAGTCGGCGAAATCGGCTATCACTCCACTTAGATACTCATCTCCCTGATAATAGGTGACAATGTGGTCCGTTATCTCAAAGCCGGCTGAGCGCCGCATTGTCTGCAATCGACGCACTATCTCACGCGCCATTCCCTCTGCCGCCAGTTCCGGGGTAATATCGGTATCCAGCATCACCATCGCATCGCCCTCGGAGGCGAGGGGCCAATCCTTATGTTTTGTTATCGGCATATCATCAACCACTTCCAGCGCCTTCACGTTGACCTCTTCCAGCACCTGTGGAGCGAGGCGCTTGAGCGCCCGCTTATGCCGCTCGGAGGCAACCTTGACCAGAAGGCGGGACAGCGGCTGCCGCACCTTGATTCCGACCTCGCTGCGGCCGGCCCGGCCCAGGCTGGATACCCGCATAATGAGACGGATATCATCGGCCAGATGCCGGTCAACCTTGTCCATATCCGCGGCCGGAAAATCGGCCAGATGCACGCTTGCTGGCTGGTCCGGAAAAGCCGAGCATACTAAATTCCGGTACATTTCCTCGGCGACAAAAGGTACGAACGGGGCTAGCAGTTTGCTCAGCATCACCAGGCACTGGTAGAGCGTGGTGTAGGCGGCCCGTTTATCGGCGTCGTTCTCGCTCTTCCAGAAACGCCTCCGGCTACGCCGCACGTACCAGTTGGACAGGTCATCGACAAAGCCTTCTATCTTTCTCCCCGCCCCGTTGGGGTCGTAATGCTCCAATCCATTGTCCACATCAACTATCAACTGGTTGAGTTCGGAGATTATCCAGTGGTCAAGCTCGGAGTGGGAGAGGACTTCTTCTAAGCCAGGCGTGAATCGGTCGATATTGGCGTAATTAACAAAGAAAGAATAGGTATTCCACAAAGTCAGGAGAAAGCGCCGCGTCACGTCCGACACCATATCGGCGCTGAAACGGCGCACATTCCCGGGCGGTGACGATGTGAAGAAATACCAGCGGAGGGCATCGGCGCCGTACTTATTTATCACCGCGGACGGCTCAATAACATTGCCCTTGACCTTGCTCATCTTCTCGCCCCTAGCGTCAAGGATATGCCCCAGACAGATGCAGTTCAGAAAGCAGGGTCGACTGAAGAGCAGGGTGGAGATGGCATGCAGGCTGTAAAACCAGCCGCGCGTCTGGTCAACGGCCTCACAGATATAATCCGCCGGGAAGCGCCCGTCCTCAAGCAGTGTCTCATTCTCAAACGGATAGTGTACCTGGGCCACCGGCATGGCGCCGGAGTCAAACCAGCAGTCTATGACCTCAAGCACACGGCGCATTTCGCCACGGCACTGCGGGCAGTCATAGGTCATATCATCGACGTAAGGCCGGTGCAGGTCGAGAGGCTCCTTCAGGCCGCTGAAACCGGGCTTGTTTTTCAAATCAGCAACGCCGCCTATGGATTCCCGGTAATCACATGATTGACAGCGCCAGATGGGCAGCGGCGTGCCCCAGTAGCGCTCGCGGGAGAATGCCCAGTCGACGTTGTTCTCCAGCCAGTCGCCGAAGCGACCGTACTTGATATGCTCCGGGTACCAGTTTATCTCGCTGTTGCCGGAAATAAGTTGGTCCTTAACCGCCGTGGTCTTGATGTACCAGCTCTCTTTGACGTAGTAGAGGAGGGGGGTGCCGCAACGCCAGCAGAAGGGATAGGTGTGGCGGATGGTATCGCTGCGGTAGAGCAACCCTTTCCCCGTCAGCTCCTTTATCACCAGCGGGTCAGCGTCTTTAACGAACTTGCCAGAAAACGAATAGTTCCCGGTTATTTTGCCCTGCAAATCCACCTGCTGAA
>CAYFVI010000088.1:0-4799 GCA_964346525.1 uncultured Dehalococcoidaceae bacterium | reverse complement strand
TGCCCTCGACCACTTTCGCTGAGAAGGACGGCACCTTCACCAACACCGAGAGGAGGGTGCAGAGGGTGAGGAAGGTGATTGAACCCGTAGGCGATGCCAGGCCGGACTGGTGGATTATCGGCCAGGTCGGGCAGCGCATGGGCAGCGATGGTTTCAAGTTCAGCCATCCGTCCCGGATTATGGACGAGATTGCCGGGCTGACGCCTAGTTATGGAGGCATCTCATATCGTCGCCTGGAAAGGGGAGGCCTTCAGTGGCCCTGCCCCACCAGAGAACACCCGGGAACGTCCATCCTGCACACCGAGATATTCACCCGGGGCAAGGGGCAGTTTATGCCGCTGGGGTACAAACCGTCAGCGGAACTTCCGGATGAAGACTACCCGCTGGTGCTGACCACCGGACGCAGCCTCTTCCATTACCATACCGGCACCATGAGCCGAAGGGTAAAAGGCCTCAACGCTTTCCGCAGCGAAGAACTTGTGGAGATAAACCCTCAGGATGCCGCTGCCTTCAGCATTGCCGACGGAGACACGGTGAAGGTGATTTCGCGACGTGGCGCCGTAACCGCCAGAGCCAAAATCACCGAGGCCTCCCCGGTCGGCGTGGTCTTTATGACCTTCCATTTCGCCGAGAGCCCCACCAACCAGTTGACCATACCGGTGCTCGACCCGGTGGCCAAAATACCGGAGTTCAAGGTCTGCGCGGTCAGGATTGAGAAAGCCGCCACCCCCGTCGGCTAAAGCTTGATTGCAAAGCACTCCGGCAAGAATTTCATTTCCCTTTCGTGGTATGATACATCTCGGTAACAACCGGTCAGAACACGGCCTTTTACCGCAGAAAGGAAATCGTCATCAATAAGAGAAAGGGTTTGCGTGCTCTCTTCAGCGGACTGCTGCCTTTTTTTGTGCTGGCACATCTATCGCACCATCTGGTAACCGCCCTGCCGGGCCCGCTCCTGCCCTATATCCGCGATGAATTCGCCCTTGATTACACCCGCGCCGGATTCATCATGTCGGCGTTCGGCGTGGTCTACGGTTTCTGCCAGCTGCCGGGAGGATGGCTTGCCGACCGCCTCGGGCCCCGTATCCTGCTCGCCATAGGTATCATCGGTGTATCAATCACCGGCCTGATGGTTGGCATGGCGCCAAACTATCTTATCCTGATAGCCGGCCTGGTTCTGATGGGCATACTTGGTGGCGGCTATCACCCCGCCGCCACCACCATGATATCAGCCATGGTGGCGCCGGAAAGTCGCGGCCAAGCGCTCGGCTACCACATGATCGGTGGCAGCACCAGCTACTTTCTGGCACCGCTTATCGCCGCCGGCATTGCCGGTGCCTGGGGCTGGCGCAGTCCCTTCATCGTGATGGCCATCTTCGGCATCGGCTTCGGCATTTTCCTCCATATCGTGCTTAAAAAACGCGTGCCGGTTCAGAGAGCAGCAACCCGTGTCACCACCGCCCCCACCGAAGCCCCACCCACCCCCGGCAACTTGCGACGCGTGATAACCTTAATTGTTACGAGCTCGTTTACGCAGGCCATGGTTATATCAATCGTTTCCTTTGTCCCGCTCTTTCTGGTGGATACTTACCATACCAGCAAGGAGACGGGGGCAGCTTCCATATCTCTCGTTTACTTCATGGGCCTCTGGGCAGCGCCTTTCGGAGGCTATCTCTCGGACCGGTTCGGCCGCATAACGATAATTATAGCCATGGGCCTTACCGCCAGCGCCATGGTCTACGTGCTTAATGTGGTACCTTACGGATTCGGCATCGTTGCCGCGCTGGCCCTTACCGGCATCGCCCTGTACTTCAATACCACCGTGGCGCAGGCATACATTGTCGATGAGACCCCCACTAGGCATCGCTCCACAGTGCTCGGATTTTACTTCTTCGCCAATATGGAAGGCACCGGAGTGCTGACCCCGGTGCTGGGTTACCTGATAGATAACTTCAGTTTCTACACGAGCTTCACCATCAGCAGTGCGGCCATTGTGATAGTGCTTACCGTCTGCTCCAGCCTGCTGTGGCTGGGCCGGAGGTAACAGGCTGGTTCGAGAAGATATGGGCGTCAATTTATAATGACGTGCTCCTCCACAACGTACCTTGTTATCTTGCTTCGAATCATAAATTTATCTTCATCATCCAGCAGCGGTTTCGCCTCGTCGGACTGTCGCCAAGTGCGTGAGCTTCTATACGCATCAAGGTCGTCGAACCATAATTCAGCGAGTCCATCTGCTTCGTATTCAAGACCGGGAATTTTGACCGGATGGTTTTGCACATATCTCCTCAAACCGGGAATGATTTGAGCCGCCAGAGGCCCATGTTTTTCCCTCCAGTACTTGTAAAACTCTTCATCACTAAGGCCGGGTTTTTTATATATCAGTGCAATCAGCTTTATCATATTATCTCCTTCCTGAGTTCAAAATAACTTGAGCTATGCTCTCAGGCTCAGTCAAATTTGAAATCGTAAGAGATGAACCTCTGGACATGCGGAACGTGGTTCAGATAGCAGGACAAAGATGATTCTTCAGATGTTCACTTAACCTTCGGCGCTAATTTCATACAACTCACGAACAGTTGGCTCCTCGAATAGCCCTTGATATCTTTTTACTCGTTCTTGATAAGCGCCACCCTGTGCATCGGCATTAATCACTTCTTTGCTATCCCAAAAGGATAGGGCAATACCTTTTCCTGTTTCATGGTCAGTAAATAGCCAGACTCCGCGATAGCCCTCTCGTGATTTTGCCGCCGGCATATCATAGCCTTTGAACTGTTCGATAACCACATCCATCTTGCCGCTCTTTACTTTGAAATATGTCAAGCTTGCAATCATACATCATTACTCCTTTCCCTATCTGGTGCTATGTTAAGGTTGAGAAAAATAGCTAGCTTTTCCGGCTCTTCTTCACCTCTTCCATTCTGGCCACAAAGTCACTTCTAGTTGGGGAGAAGGCGTCAATGACCTGAGCCCTCTCCGTAAAATAGGCCCCGTGCTCGGTATTCGATGGTAAAACGATGACGTCCCCCTTATCAACGTGATAATGTTTACCCTCAATGACAAAATCAATGGAGCCGTCTATTACTATCACCATTTGCTCATGTTCGTGGCGGTGAACAGGGACTACGGCATCCGGTTTAGCGCTGACGAAACTGAGGGTCATCCTTTCCGCAGATACAATCTGAGCATCACTGCCGGGGGCCAGCTCTATGGCGGGAACATCGGTGTAGCGAGTAACGTATCTGTTGTATTCTTCCTGACTGGCCTGAGGTTCTTTTCTCTCCATTAATACTCCCCTTTCGTTATTTATATTCTTCGCTGAGCTTGATGATGGTCTCTGCTAATTCCTTTGCTTTCTCAAGCTCTTCACGACGAGTGTAAAGCCGAATATCCTCAAAGGACATCCCTTTACTCGCACTGCCTAGCCTTGTCAAAGCAGCATACCCAACAATCCTATTAAAAATCACCATGAAATTTCTTCTTGCCTCTGGTGGAAGGAGAGATTCTTTGACAAATCTCACATGAATGTGTTCTTTTTGTCGCTCCATCTCCTCTCTTTGACGCTTCTTTTCTTCATGTGTGAATGTGACACCTTCTATAAATACTCTGGTGAAGTCAACACCTTTTGCCGCTACGTCGAAGCATGTTTGACGCCATATGTCAGTTAGCGGGTGGTAATAGCCTGCCCAATAGTTGGTAGCAAATACCGTATCTCCAGGTTGCGCTTGTTTAGTCAATTCAATAGAAACCTGTACCATATGGCGAGACTTTATTAGAATTTCACCATCTACTGCACCTTTAGTAAATCGCATGGCTTCGTCTTTCGCTAAGTGCGCGAGGTGTTTCAGATACGGGTCAGCGTCTTCCAGTTTACTCAAAGTGACTGGCAAATTGAGCGCCTTGTCTTCCATGTCAGCAACTTCCCCACTGAACTGAGATATCACGCGTCTTAATTCTCGTAAGGCAAAGAACACCGTCCCCACAAAGAGACCGTACAGTATGGATATAGGAACATCTCTGGTCACGAAGCCAGCAACAATAGCAACAACAGCAGCAAGTCCAAACTCACCAAGCCACCATAACCATTCTTTGCCCATATTCCACCTCCCGGCTTATGTTTTAACTCAAGTTGTGGAGACGAGATTATTATATTCCTTTCATCACTGAAGTCAATACTGCTTCTGGTCATTGGGTGCTGGCTCCCAGGCATGTCTCATCCTTACTGACTGGCGGTAACTTACATGAATAGCGAAAGCCGCAAAGACGAATACCCAGTTAGCGGCACTAGGTATTGGGTGAGAAAGCAATGTCCAAATGCTATATGTTGTAGCAGTAGCTAACATTAGTAAACCATGTACGCCACACCAACCAAGCGGCTCAGGAAGATGAAGATCCATTTTTCTAAAGAGAATGCTTAACCAAGTAACCATAAATAAAAAAACCCAGCACCATAAATATGCAAACAGGGAATCAGTTAGACGGGTAGCAAAATACATAAGCGCTAGGTATGACGTTAGATGAAATATCCCAAAGGTAATCCAAGTCCTTGACATGAATGTATCTTTGTAAGGGCGGTATCTGCTCATGGTGGTTATGCCGAACCAGGTTGCTATGGCGCCGTAATATACTATTATTAGTGCCCAGAAGTTCAGGCTACTTATTTTGGGAGGGAAAAGGAATTCATTGAATTCAATCAGGCTGGCACCGAGAATTACGGCGATGAATGTTGATATGAGTGGAGCTTGAGGTGAGGTTATAATCCCAGTAGTTGACGCGCTAGTATTGCTTTGAGTGCTCAT
>CAYFVI010000087.1:0-3514 GCA_964346525.1 uncultured Dehalococcoidaceae bacterium | reverse complement strand
ATGGCGCGATTTAAAATCTCGCAGGCCAGTGCGGTATATGTTCTCGCCATGACCGCCATCTCTCTGGTCGGCATGTTGCTTATCTGGGTGGACTCTATGATTTGAGGTTTGATATGTGGGAAGGCGCGATTACGATAATTAAACAGCTTTTTCTGAAACCGGCGACCAATCTCTTTCCGGCCAAATATGCGCCGGAATCGACGCTTGACCTGCTCGACAAGGTGGCCAAACAGGAAGTGGCGCTGAACCCGCCGGTGACGGTGCCGCCGCAATTCCGCGGCAAAATCGCCTACGACCGGGAGAACTGCACCGGCTGTCAGCTATGCGTGAAAGTCTGTCCCACCCGCGCCATCGAGTCTCTGCCCGAAGAGCGAAAGGTCAAGGTATTCATCTCCCGGTGCTGTTTCTGTTCTCAATGCGTGGATATATGCCCGGTGCATACGCTGGCTATGACCGGGGAGTTCCTGCTTTCCAGCTATGATAAGTTCGCCGACGAACTGATAATCACCGATAGCGGCGAGCTTCCCGGCTCGATAAAGAGGAAGGCAAAAAGCGCCGAGTTGGCGTCCTCATCGGAAGAAGAATAAGCTGGCATCCAAGACTTGCTTATCCCAGCTCTTTGATTTCATCCAGGCGGTCGCTCAGTATCAACGCAACCAGATGGTCGGCGCTTTTCTGCACGGTTTCGGATAGTTTGTCTCCGGTTGCGGTCCGCTCAGGCTGAATGCCGATAATGTGCACCTTTTCGCAGAATTCCTGTACATATATGAGGAATGCTGACAGCGGTATCTGGTGCGTTGAGAAAGATGTGGTGGTAATTTGCTCCGGCGAAAGCCGCCTTATCGACCCCGGCGGCAGCCCCATATCCGAAGCATCGACCAATATTAACTGTTCCGGGCTGCTCCTTCGGATGACTGAAGTGTAACTCTCCGGGGCACTGCCGGCGTCTATGGCCATAACTCCGTGCGGAGCGGGCTTTCTCCCCAGCTTCTCATTTATCGCTCTGGCGACAAATGAGCCAATGGCATCGTCGCCGCCCAGCGGATTGCCGATGCCCAGGATAATTTTTAGACTCACCAGAGTATTCTAGACACTTGGCCTCGGCTTATCAAGTTGTAACCGTCGACTCATCACGCGACAGTACGCTTCCCCTGACGCCAACGGTTACGTCGTAAAGCGGGATATCTAAGCCGCTGGACTCGATGGCCTTCTGTGCCATGTAGACAAGTCCAGAGCAGCAGGGCACCTCCATGTGCACCACGGTGATGCTTCTGGGCTTCGCCTGATGCAGAACGGCGACCAGTTTGTTCAGATGGGCACCGAAGTCGTCCAGTTTGGGGCAGGCCACCAGCAGGGCACGGTCTGGCAGGAACTCCCGGTGGAAATCGGCATAGGCGAAGGGAACGCAGTTGGCGGCCAGCAGGATATCCGCCCCTTGCAGAAACGGTGCCGAAGGCGGCACCAGGGTCAACTGCACCGGCCACTGGGCCAGCCTTGACGCGATGGGCCCGGTTGCAACCGATTCCGGCAGTTCCGATGTCTCGCGCTGGAACTGGGCTACGGTTGCCGAGGGACACCCGCAGGGAAGTTCAGGCTCAGGCGCGGCAGAATGCAGATGATGGGTCACGGCTTCCTCGTCGAATTCTTCAGCCTCCCGCTCCTCGATGATTAGTGCCCCCTGCGGGCACTCTCCCAGGCAGGCGCCGAGGCCGTCGCAGTACTGCTCGCTTATCAGCTTTGCCTTGCCGTCTATTACCTGCAGAGCTCCCTCGGCGCAGGAAGGCACGCATAGGCCGCAGCCATTGCAGAGCTCTTCATCAATCCTGATTATTTTCCTGAGCTGTCTGGTAGTCATGTTCACCTCTCCTTTTTAAACACGTCCTTCGTCTTTAAGTTGCTGCCATCTCTCCTCACCGAGGCACTCTCGGGCGGCAGCACACCAGTCAATGCAGGAAGGAGTTTTTTCCTTGTACACGTACTCTCCGCACTTCTGACACTTCACCCGCATTTCATCGGAGAAAATCTCCACCTCGGCACCGCAACTCGGGCACTTATGTAGAGAAATCCTCAGATTGCGTAAATCCTGGCCGGGACACCGTATCATTAAAACCACCCCCTGTGTCCGATGAAATCGCTTATTTCTACCACCATAATACCTTTGTTTTATACGGCCGACTATGATTTAAATCACATAAGAGCCAAAACAGTACCCTTTTAGCGCGGAATTGATATAGAGGCTATGATATCCCTCTCTATACGGTTGGCGGGCCATCGGCGAGCGCCCTGAGCTTCACCTCATCAAGGATAGTGAGCTGGCCGCGAGAGGTACGGACTATACCTCTCTCGCTCAACTGGCTGGTAAGGCGGATAGCCGTTTCCGTGGTCATGCCGGCCATATCGGCCAGCTCCTGCCGGGTAAAGGGCAGAGTGTTGCCCATTCTTGAGGCAAGCATCAGCAAAACGCGGGCCAGCCTCTGCTCCACTCTCTCCCCGGCAAGGTCTTTGAGCCGGGCCTGTGCATCGCGGAGGCGACCGCCGAGGATGTTGATAATACGCAGTGCCACCTTGGGGTGGGTGGCCAGAAAATCAAGGAAATTCTGCCTTTTGATGCCCATCACTCTGGTGGGAGAAATCGCCTGGGCCGAAGCGGGATAGGGCCTATCTTCAAAAACGGCTACCTCGCCGAACATCTCGCCCGGACCGAAGAAAGCGATGATGAATTCTTTGCCCGAAGACGAGTGCTTGACCACTTTGATTCTCCCCCTGGCGATGACGTAGAAATAATCGGGTTCATCGCCTTCCCAGAAGACGAATTCATCAGGCTGGAAGCTGCGCTCGGTCGCCAGGCCAGCCAGCCCGGAAAGCTCTTCTTCATTCAGGCTGGAGAAAATGAGGGACTTCTTTAATATTTCAGATTTCTCGGCCAGTAACAAAGCTCATCCTCTCAGTTGTGCCCGCGCGCCTATCTACTTTGCCACAATACTTTTTCCGGCAATCTTCTGGTTCTGATACCACTGGCGGACCGCATCAACGATTTCTTCGGTGTCATCGTAAACGCGGAGCAGGTGCAGGTCTTCTTTGGAAATGTAATTATTATCCAGCGTGCAGTCCCGTAGCCAGTCGAGGAAGCCGTTCCAGTAGACGCTGCCGTACAGGAGCACCGGGAAAGGCTTTATCTTGTGGGTCTGCATCAGCGTCAGCACCTCGGTTAGCTCATCCAGTGTCCCGAGGCCGCCGGGCATAATGATAAAGGCGGTGGCGTATTTTACCAGCAGCACCTTGCGCACGAAGAAATGGCGCAACGAGAGAGAGATATTAGAATAGGTATTGGGCATCTGTTCCTCAGGCAATTCGATGTTCACTCCCACGGATTTCACACCGGCTTCGGAAGCGCCCTTGTTGGCTGCCTCCATGATGCCGGGGCCGCCGCCGGTGATTACGGAGAACCCCGCCTCGCCAAGCCGGCGGGCGATTTCTTCTGTTTTCCGGTACAATTCCTCGCTTGGCGTCACCC
>CAYFVI010000086.1:0-28465 GCA_964346525.1 uncultured Dehalococcoidaceae bacterium | reverse complement strand
GATATTATCCTGATGTACCGGCAGATGGCCATGCTGCTGGAGTCCGGCATCGATATTGTTGCCTCGCTGGAACTGCTGCAGGAACAGGCCACCAGCCGCGCCCTGAAAAAGGTCCTGGGCGAGGTCATCTCAGACCTGCGCTCCGGCCACCAGCTGTCCAAAGCCCTGAGCAAGCACCCCAGCATCTTTTCCCCTATCTACTGCCGGCTCATCGGCGTTGGCGAGCAGAGCGGTGACCTCGAAACCGTGCTCAAACAGGTGGCCGATTATATGGAAAAAGAGGTCAACACCGCCAAGGAGACCAAAAACGCCCTGATGTACCCGGTGATTACCTTCGTGGTTACCGTAGGCGTCATCGCCGTTCTGGTAACCTTTGTCCTGCCCAGCTTCGGCAGCCTGTATACCTCGCTGGGCGTTGAGCTGCCCGCTTCCGCCAGGCTGCTTATCGACTTCTCCGGAAAATTGAAAGAGTACTGGACCTTCCTCATGCTGGGCATGCTGACGGTACTGGGCCTGTCTTATTTCTACATCAGAACGCCCAACGGCCGCGCCCGATGGGACAAAATCGTCCTGCGCCTGCCCCTGCTCGGGCGTGTCGTCCACCTGAGCGAGCTCTCCCGCCTCTGCCGCAGCATGTCAATGCTCTTCCGCGCCGGCCTCCCCCTGACCGAAATCCTCCCCCTCCTCGTCCAGAGCAGCCGCAACCAGGCAATATCCAAAGCCCTCAGCACCGTCCAGCAGGACATGATAAAGGGCGAAGGTATATCACGGCCCATGACCAAGAACAGCCTCTTCCTGCCCATGATGGTGCAGATGGTAAGGGTCGGCGAGGAAACAGGCAACCTCGACGCTACCCTGCTCGCCGTCGCCCGCAGCTATGACGCCGAGGCCGAGGACAAGACCCGCTCCCTCATCTCACTTATCCAGCCGGCCATGACGCTGATTATCGGCGTGGTCATCGCCGCCATCGCCTTTTCCCTGGTCTCAGCCATGTATTCCATGTACGGAACGGGATTTTAAGGGGAATTCAATGATGAAGTTCCAACAATTAATCAAGAATTTTATCCGGCGGGAGTCAGGAATAACCTTCATGGAAACGGTTATCGCCGTGGCTATCCTCGGCGCGGTCTCCGTTTCCTTCCTCAACGGCTTGACCACGGCTTCCAAATCCGTCTTCATCACCGACGAGCACTCCACCGCCGAGAGCCTGGCGGAAAGCCAGATGGAATGGGTGAAAAACGCCAACTATTCATATAACGCTACCTCCTATTCCACCGCTCCCTTTCCCGCGGGCAAGGATTATTCACAGTATTCCGCCACCGTGCTGGCCGAGCCAGTCCATACCCCGGATGACGGCATCCAGAAAATCACCATTACCATCCAGCGCTCCGGCAAAGACATCTTTAACCTGGAAGGATATAAGGTAGACCGATGAGAAACGGCGAAAAAGGGTACACCCTGCTGGAATTAATTATCGCCACCACCATTATCGTGCTGGTGAGCGGCGCCGCCTCCATCGCCATCTTCCAGATTATGAAGGGCACCGAAACCAACAATACCCATATGAACGCGGTGCGCCAGGTGCAGACCGCCGGATACTGGATCAGCCGTGACGCCAGAATGGCACAGAGCGTGAGCACCGATAACCTGACACCACCGGATTTCCTCGTCTTCACGTGGTCGGAATGGAATGAACTGGATGAAAAGATATATCACACAGCAAATTATTCCTTCGCCGATTTATCCGGCGATACCGGCAAGCTGAAACGGACTCACTGGAGCAGCGCCGGCGCCAATGAACAGACGCTTATTGCCACCCATATCTATTACGCCCCCGCGGACCCGGATGATACCACCAAGGCCAGCTACCAGGCACCGGTGCTGACCCTGCAGCTGACCTCCCTCGTTGAGAGTGCCATGGAAACCAGGGAATACCGCATCAATAACCGACCAAATGTTTATTAGAGGATGTGTGACAATGCGTAGGATTTGGCGACAAATACTAAAGGGAGAATCGGGACAGGCTTTACCCATAACGCTGGCCCTGCTTATCATCGGCGGGCTGACCATCGCGCCGAGCTTGAGCCTGAATTTTACCAGCGCCAAAACCAGCAATATGCTTCAGACCGGCGTGAAGGGCACCTACGCCGCCGATGCCGGCGTGGAAAATATCTTATGGTCGCTGGCCAACGGCCAGCCACCCCCCACCCAGCTTTCCGAGAATATCAACGATATGCAGGTAAATATACAGACCGTAGACAAGGGGACCCACACCATATATCTTGGTGAACTCCTCGAGATGGGCGGCCACATCGTATACCTTCACGTGAGCAGCAATATCACTTGGGACGAAGGGGCTGATGCTTACAAATACACGATTACGGTCACCTGGCAACCGAGCAGCGGAGAACCAACCATACATCTAGAGGAAGTTGGCGCCAGGCTTCCCATCAACTACAGTTATCAGACCGGGTCAGCGGCCAATTTCACGGAAAACCTCTCCACTGACGAGCCGGATGCGACCTTGGACCCGGAGGGCGCTTATCTTGTGAACTGGGTAATGTCATCACCATATCCCCAGGTATCTGAGAACCAAACACAGCGAACCCAGAGCTTTTACATGGCAGGTTCAGGGGAACAAGAGGGCTACTACGCCTGGATACTGGCTCGTCGGGAGGATATCGGCGCCGTGGGTGAAATCAACAGTACCGCTTATGAAATTACGGCGACCGCAATTAATCCGGAGACTAACAGGACCACCGCTAAAATTGTTAGTAAGGCAATGATACAAGGTGAGAATACATATATTTCATTGTGGAAGATATATAACTAGCCTGTATCTTTAAGGAATGAAGATGAAACTGAGTAAGAAAAGCTGGCTGTTTATCGGCATCGGTATCTTTTTGATCGCCCTGGTGAGCCTCTGGATGGTCTACTCTCAGCAGTCCGGCGTGAAGAAACAACTGAGAGAAGAGCTTGCCCTGGCCGCGTCGCAGCTGAGTTCAATTCAGCCTGAGGATCTCGCGAACCAGCAGGCAGAACTCGAGCAGCAGCTAGACGAAACAATCTCGCAGTCTGAAACTGCCCGGGAAACGCTCTCAGAACCGATGAACAGCATTATCATCACCGATATATTATTCAACACGGCCGAGAGCAATAGCGTTAACATAACCGAGGTCAAATCTTCGGGTATGGTCGATGAGGAGCTGAAAAGCGTACCCTGCCGAGCGTTATCGCTAACCGCTAATATTGAAGGCGAAGTCAGTAATCTGGTGGGCTTCATCACCCAGCTAAATGATAACTTGGCTACTGGTGTGGTCAGGTCAGTTGACATGGGCATACCATACCCCGCCGGTGATAAAAAATCTTCTGCCAGCATTCAGATGGTGATTTATACCTACGAGGAAAGATAAGCAATGGCACAGAAAGTAGTCACTTTATACATCGATGACACCAGCATCCGGCTCCTGGTAACCAGCGGGCAACGGATCAAGAAATGGGCGGACGTGCCTCTTGAGCCCGGCATGGTGAAAAACTCCGTGGTGCTGAAACCGGAAGAGGTTGCCGCCAAGCTCAAGCAGACTCTCAAGATGCGCAAGATAGATGCCAATAAGGTTACCCTCGGTGTCAGCGGGCTGCACTGTCTTACCCGCCCTCTCCTCCTGCCTCAGCTTCCCAGGGACATGCTGGAGGAGGCGGTAAGGCGGGAGGCAAAGCGGGTGCTGCCGGTCTCTCCCGACCAGCTTTACATTTCGTGGCAGTCCATCCCCGCTCCGGAGGGAAAACTACAGGTCTACCTGGTAGCGATTCCCCGTACCGCCGCCGACGCTTTGTTCAATACGCTGCATCTTGCCGGCCTCAAGTCAGACCTGATGGACCTGAAACCCATGCTCCTGGCCAGAATGGTAAAGGACACGATGGCTATTATCGTCGATGTTCAGCCGACCGAATTTGACATCGTGGTTATGACCGGCGGTATCCCCCAGCCTGTCCGCACCGTGCCTTTCCCCAACAAGGTATCATCCTGGCAGGAAAAAACCAAGATGATAAAAGACGATATTAGCCGGACTATTGAATTCTACAATACCAACAATCCGGAAACCCCTCTTGCCGCTACATTGCCCATCTGGGCTTCCGGCGAACTGGCCGATGAAGATAAACAGTGCCAGATGCTTTCGGACGGGCTACGCCGGCCGGTTTTGCCTCTGCCGCCGCCGTTTGAGAAGCCTGATGGCCTTGATACCAGCCGTTACATGGCAAACATGGGACTGGTTCTCAAGCAGGCTGCATCGACAAACGGTTCTGGGCTCTCGGTAAGCGAACTTAATATAGTCCCCACCGTATACCAGCCCGAGCCCATTTCCCTGAATAGAATCCTGGCCGTGCCCAGCGCAGTCCTTGCCGCCAGCCTGCTGATATTCCTAGCGCTGATAGTTCAGAATACCTCCGCGGATATTGCCGAGACAAGGGGCCAGCTAAATACTACCAATCAACTTCTCCAACAAAGGATTGTCCAGAAGCAAAAATATACAGATGTCATTGCTGAACTCCAGCAGAAGATAAACAACGCCGAGACCTCCGGCGGCAACTTTGCCCTCGCCTTGTCAGTTCTGGAAACGCAGAGCGAGGAAGTAAACCGTAATCTTGAGGTAACCGTCAACAGTTTGCCGGAAACGGTGGGCCTGACCATTATCAGCCAGAACGGCAATACCCTGGCCCTCAAAGGACAGGCCCAAAGTGAAGATGACCTCCTTTCATACCTAAGAGAACTGGAGGCCAGCGAGCGGTTCTCAAGCATTACCATTACCGAGCTCAAGAACGTGTTTGGGGGCACCACCAATTTTGCTGTCGTTCTCGACTCAGGAGAGTGAGCGCATGGATATATTTGCTTTGATTCGATTAGCCGCAGAAAAGGGCGCCTCTGACCTGCACCTAGTGACCGGCGATGCCCCCATTTTCCGCATCAATGGCCTGCTTAGACCAGAGGCTGATATGCCACCCCTAACACAGGATGACGTTGCCGAGGCTTTCCAGCAGATTAGCTCGGAAAAAGAAAGGGCTGATTTTCACCGCAGCCTTGAGCTTGACTTTGGCTACACGCTGCCCGATGTTGGGCGGCTGCGCTGTAACGCAGCCAAACAGCGTGGTACACTAACGCTTACCATCAGGCTTATACCGCTGGTCATTCCCGCGCTTGACGAATTGGGATTGCCCACTATATGCAAGGACCTTATCATGAAACCGAGGGGACTGGTGGTGGTCAGCGGACCCAGCGGCAGCGGCAAATCCACCACGCTGGCGGCAATGATAAATTACCTGAACTCAATGGAAAACAAACGCGTTATTACCCTTGAGGACCCGATTGAATACCTGTATTCAAACAAAAAGTGTACCATCACCCAGCGAGAACTGGGCAATGACACCTTATCCTTTGCTGATGCGCTGAAACATATACTGCGGCAGGACCCTGATGTCATTCTGGTGGGTGAGATGAGAGACCTGGAAACCGCGGCCGCGGTACTTATCGTCGCCGAGACCGGCCACCTGGTCCTGACCACCGGGCATGCCACCAGCGCCGCACAGGCTGTGGAGCGAATCGTCGACCTTTTCCCCACCCATGAGCGACACCTTGCCCAGACACGGCTGGCGTCCCTGCTCCTCGGTATCTTGTGTCAGTCGCTGGTCCCCAGAATTGATGGTGAGGGGAGAACAGCCGCCGTTGAGGTTATGATAGCCAGCCCGGCGGTCAAGAACATTATTCGTGAGGGTAAAATACATCAACTGCCCAATGCCATCATGACGCAGACACGTTCGGGAATGATGCTTCTCGACCACGCTCTGCTAAATCTCTACCGCAGCGGCGTCATCAGCGGCGACAGCCTGTTTTCCTGCTGCAACGACCGCGAAGAGGTGACCAAGCTTATGGGAACAGTTGAGGTAGAATGACCTTAAAGGCAGCATAGGCTGAATAGCAATCCTGGCATAAGGCCTTGCTTATAGCCCTAACCTCCTCCTCACCTTGTCCCCTCCTGACTCTCCCTGGAGGGGACAACTCTTTTGCTGACCTTGACGAACGGAGAAAAAACGCTCAAAATACGGCGAAATGGATATCGCGCTTATCATTATATTTGCCGCGTTCGGCACGGCTGTTGGCAGTTTCTTAAATGTATGCATCGACCGCCTGCCCGCAGGCAAGTCGATACTGCGCCCGCCGTCACACTGTGATTCCTGCCAGCACCGGCTGTCACCCGGAGACCTGGTGCCACTCTTCAGCTACTTATGGCTGTGCCGCCGCTGTCGCTATTGCGGGGCGTCCATTCCTCAGAGACCCTTCTGGGTGGAACTGGGCACGGGATTGCTCTTTGCCCTGAGCTACTGGTATTTTGGATTGAGCGTCCAGTTCGTAATTATTGCTTTCTACGGCAGCCTGTTTCTGGTCATCGGCATCATTGACCTGGAACACCAGCTTATACTGAATAAAATCACCTATCCGGCAATGGCGGTGGCGCTGGTCATTTCCGTCTTTAAACCCCCGCCGGGACTGATTGAGCTGAATCTGGACTGGCCGTGGCCGGGCCTTGTCAGCGGGCTGATGGGGGGAGCTCTGGGCTTTATCTTCCTTCTGCTAGCCTACTTCATAACCCTGGCCATCTATAAGCGTGAGGCAATCGGGTTTGGCGATGTGAAACTGATGGCGCTGATCGGGCTGGCAACTGGCCCCAGGCTGGTGCTTCTTTCGCTGACACTGGGGGCAATTCTCGGCGGCCTGGTGGGCATAGTCCTGCTGTCATTGAAGCTGAAGAACAGGCAAGAGCCCCTCCCCTTCGGCTCTTTCCTGGCCATAGCCGCCCTGCTAACCCTGCTCTGGGGAAACGATATCCTCAACTGGTACCTGGGAATGTTTTCTCTTTAATCTTTTTTGGCTTTACCGACAGCAATACACCCGCATTTTCTACTTAATTTTGTTGTATTCATTGAGTGTGATTTGAGTTGCGCAACGTCCTTTTTTCCCCGCGACTATTGACAAATAGCCAAAGGATTAGTACAATGGTCATACCTATATAAAGCAGGGGAGGATTCCGTGAGGGTAAATCGGCGGCGCTCTGACATTGAAATCATTGCCGATATGCTCAAAGTGGGCGAGAATGGCGCGGGCAAGACGGAAATCATGTACAGCGCCAATATGAGCTATAGCCAGATACAGAAGTATCTGGGTTATCTTGTGGGCAACGGCTATATCGACCAGATGAAGTTGGGCAATCCCTCCGTGACCTACCAGATAACGGAAAGCGGCCTGAAACTACTGCAGCTAATTAACAACATCAAGGAAATGCTCGGGCTGGATGAAAATTACAGCTTGTAACCTTCGTGTAACGCTTGAAAAAGTGACCTGAGGACAGATAGGTCTTCAGGTCACTTTTTAAATATAAATATAGAAGTAAGGAGATGAGCGTGGCAGATAAAAGGATGCTTATTATTGATGCCGACATCGCCAGGAGGATTGACGAAAACCGCGGCGATATGAGCTACTCGGAATTCCTGGACTTCCTGATTGATAGCCGATTGAAAGAACCCGCTACCAGCAATGCTTATGTTGACAAAGAGGAATTCAACCAGTTTGCTGCCGGCATGAAGGAACTGCTGCGCAATTTCCTGGAATTTTTCCTCAGTTACGGACTAGAACTGGGCAAACAGCCCCAGGACAAAACCTTTCAGGAGCTTAGCCAGAAACTGCAGACGCTTGGCGGCTCCGGCAACAAGGGTAAAAGCGCCTAACCATCCCTCCTCTATGCTATCTAAGTCACTGTCCTCATCTAATTCCTTCCACGATTAAATAGAACTATATTCTAGAACACAATCACTTCCCAGTCTCATTTATACGTGTCATAGTCAACTTGTAGCCAAGTTGGCTTGGGAGGTGACTTGTGCTGAAAGCCATAGAGCTTTTACAGCAGGGAAGGAACGAAGAGCTTTGGCAGATGTGCTGTGGCTACCTGAAGCTTTCTCTGGAGCAGTTTATGGCCATTCAGAAGAGACTGCTCCTGGAACAGATAGGGCTGCTCAATGGGTGCACACTGGGCAGAAAGATTATGAACGGCGCCAGGCTGGAAACGGTGGAGGAATTCCGCAAGCACGTGCCCCTGACAACCTATGCTGACTACTGCCCCGAGCTCAGCGATAAAAGAGAGGCGCCGTTACCTGCCGAACCCGCTTTCTGGGTGCATACGTCAGGGCGTTCCGGCGACTACCCATGCAAGTGGGTACCAATCACACGGGCTTTTGCCGAGGAATTGAGCACTATCATGTATGGCGTGGGGATGCTCTCCAGCTGCAAGGGCTGGGGTGACACCTCCCAGCTCAACAGCCGCCCCAAAATCGTTTATACCGTGGCACCCAGACCGTACATGTCCGGAACCATGGCGGATATGATCAGCATGCAGACACCTATACAGTACCTGCCCCCGCTGGAAGAAGCCGAGGAACTTACTTTTGAAGATAGAATCAAGCTCGGTTTCAAACAGGCCCTGTCCCAGGGGCTCGATTACTTTTTCGGGCTGTCCATGGTTCTGGCGGTGGTGGGCAACAAGTTCAGCCAGTCCGGCGATAAAGTTGATATCCGCCCCCTGCTCACCCATCCCGGGGCGCTGTTCCGCCTGGCCAAGGGCATGACCAAGAGCAAACTGGCACGACGGCCGATGCTGCCCAGGGATATCTGGTCGGTGAAGGGCATCATGAGCAGCGGCCTTGATAGCGGCATTTACCGTGAGAAAATCAAGGCGCTCTGGGGCAAATACCCGCTGGATATCTACTCCGGCACCGAAAGCGGTATCATCGCCACGCAGGCCTGGGACTTCGAGGGCATGACCTTCATTCCCAGCCTCAACTTCTTGGAGTTTATCACGGAAAAGGAACACTTCAAGTGGCGCCTCGACCCTGCCTATCAGCCAAAGACGGTTCTGCTGGATGAAGTGGAAGCCGGCCAGTATTACGAAATGGTAATTTCCAACTTCCACGGCGGGCCGCTGGTCAGATATCGTCCCGGAGACATGATTCGCATCACCTCACTGCGCAATGAGCGGCTGGGCATTGACATTCCGCAGATGACCTTTGAACGGCGCGCCGATGACCTGCTCGATTTCGTATTTGTCCGGCTGACCGAGAAAACAATCTGGCAGGCAATTGAGAACACGGGCATCGCCTATGAAGACTGGACCGCCTTCAAGAAGGAGGGACAGCCGGTGCTCAGCCTCTATATCGAGTTGAAAAACGGCTACCAGGGCAGCGAAGCAGGAATTGCTGACGCCGTAAGGGAGCAGATATTGAGGTCGGACAGCCAGAGTAAAGATACCGCGGCACTCTACCGTGATGAATTTGCCGCGATGATTGACTTCAAGGTTGAGGTGAATACACTGTCGCCCGGAGCCTTCGCCCACTTCACCGAGCAACGGCGGGCAGAAGGAGCCGACCTGGCACACCTCAAGCCGCCACACATAAACCCTTCCCAGAGAGTGCTCGAACTGCTGGCAGAGAAACCAGCAGAGGTGGTCAGAGTTAGCTCTGAGACCACCAGCGAGACAGCAGCGATCCGTTAGTACTTTAGTCCACCTCACTTTGGTCAAACGACTTTAGTTTTGCTTGACAGTAATACTGATTGAGGTAATAATTACCTCATAATGAATATTTACGCCTTATTCCCGTTAAGCGCGGTAATCGCATATATCCCGCTGTTTATAACCACAGTGGGCAGCCGTCCCTGGCAAAAGCGTCATAAACTGTTCATCTTATTCCTTGTCGCCGCCATGAGCTGGAGCACCACCGATATCTTCCTGCGCAGCAATTTCTTCCCGCAGTATAACCGCGCTTTTCTTGAGCTCGTTCTTATTACTTATACCTGGACGGCAGTTCAATTCTACGTCTTTATCTCTTCTTTCTATGCTTCTGGCCAGGGGCGATGGTTATACCTCGCCTACACTTCGCTGATAATAGTCAGCGTACTGGTAGTGATGGGCTATGTCGCCGAGGGGGTTACCATGGTCAACGGCGACAAGCTTCATCTTGACTATGGAAGAGGAACCATCTTTCTGGCTTTCCCTCTTCTGGCCCTAGCAGCCAGAGCGACCTTCGTTTTCGGGAGAATGTTGAAGATTTTAGATAATCCGGTGCTGCGCAATCAAATCTATTCCCTGATGCTTGGATTATTTGTTTTTATATTCTTCACTTTACTTGCCCTCCTTCCTTGGGGAAGGGAGTTTGCCATAACTCACTTTGGCAGCATTGTCATGGCCTTTATCCTCAGCAATGCCGTTATCAGGCACCAACTGGTGGATATCAGAATCGTGCTCCGGCGCAGTCTGGGATGGGTAAGCCTGGCAGTCATCGGTGTCTTCTGCTACGGGCTGTTGTTCGTCATCCTCAATAGCGTGTTCGGCTTCAAGTTTAACCCCACTGCCACCGTCATAGCTACTGTGCTGGCTGTTTTTGTCGCTATATTGATTTTTAAATTGCGCAACTATCTGTTTATCACTATCGGCAAGGCCTTGCAGGGACAAAGCTATAATTACCGCCAGCGGCTCTCTGAATTTGCCAGCAAGATACACAATGTCTTCAGCCTGAAAGAGCAGGGCGGTGAGATTCTGTCGCTGGTCACCAAAGCGGTTGGTTGCCGGCGCGCCCGTCTCCTTTTCCTGGACGTAGATGGAGAGGATTTTACCACCCGTTTTGTTGAGCCAAAAGGAAAAGACGATTCCATGTATCAATTCAGATTGAGTGGCAAGAGCCTCATCGTAGGGTACCTGCAGCGAGAGCGCAAGTTGCTGACCAGGGAGAACCTGACCATTCTGCCTGAATTCAGGGGACTATGGCAGGAGGAAAGGGAGGAGATCGATTCTCAGGAGATAGAACTCTTTGTGCCGTTGATAAGCCGCGAACGACTCATAGGTATCCTGGTACTGGATAAAAAGGGGACCGGTCGCTACTCCCTGGAAGACCTCCATTTGCTGGAGGAAGTAACTGACCAAGTGGCGGTAAGCCTAGAGAAAGAATACCTCCGTGAGCAGCTCAGGGAGCGCGAAGTAGAGCTATCCGTGATAAACAATTGCAGTGCCATTATCACCTCAAATATGAATATACGGGAGACATATGACAGCTTCATTGCCGAACTCAAAAAAGTGGTTGATACTAACTGGGCATCAATCAATCTCCTTGAAAACAACCATCTCAATATCCTGGCGCTGTATTCCGAGATAGGTTCGGTCTGGAAAGCTGGGGAGCAAATTCCAATGAGGGGCACGGGCACGGAATGGGTCGCCCTGAATAATAAGTCGCTGCTGGAATCTGACCTGTCCCAGGAAGGTCAGTTCATCACCGCCAAATATCACCTTAAGCAAGGAGTGCGTACCATCGCCTACCTTCCACTCATCGCCAAAGGGGCAGTCATCGGCAGTTTCGTTGTCGCCACCGTCAATCCGAATGCCTACTCACAGAGACATATGATGCTGCTCGAACAGCTTGCTGCCCAGATTGCCATGTCCATTGAAAACTCGCGCCTGTACGCTGAAGCGGAAGAAAAGGCGCGGATTGATGAACTCACCGCCTTGCTGAATCGTCGCTCCCTTGATGAGGAGATGACTACGGAAATCAACCGACACCAGCGATACGGAGGCGTCTTCTCGCTTATCATTCTTGACCTCGACGGATTTAAAGCCTTTAATGATAACTACGGACACCCGGCGGGAGATAAACTGCTCAAGAAAATCGGCAGCATCCTGAAAAGTACCATACGGAGCACTGACCAGGCCTTTCGTTACGGTGGCGACGAGTTTGCTGTTCTCTTACCGAGTACTCCGATTGATTCCGCCACACAGGTGGCAGACCGCATCCGCCGTCAGATTGCCGCCCGGGCAAAGACCGGACATATTGCGGTATCGGCCAGCATTGGCCTGGCAAACTGGCCGGCAGACGGCGTTGATGCGGATGAAATAGTGGCCGCTGCCGATACCGCGCTTTACCGCGCCAAGCGCGAAGGTGGTAACCGCAGCTACTGTGCTTCGGGAACTTTGCTGGAACTGAAAGACGCGCCGCCCAGTTTAAGAGATAACACGGACAGCGACACGCTGAGCGGCATATTTACCATAGCGGAAGCCGTCGACGCCAAGGAACATTACTCCAACGGCCACTGGAAAAAAGTGAAGGAGTATGCCACGTTTCTGGCCACAGCCGCTGACCTGGAGCCAGAGGCAATCAGCAAACTTGAGACCAGCGCTTTGCTTCATGACATCGGCAAGATAAGTATCAGCGAAGAGATATTAAATAAACGAACTCCGCTGACGGCTGCCGAGTGGGAAATAATAAAAACACATCCTCAGGTGGGAGTGAACATAGCCAGCCGTGCCCCGGAACTGGCCCCGTGCCTGCCCGGCATTCTGCACCACCATGAGAGATATGATGGAACCGGCTATCCTGTTGGCCTGAAGGGTGAGGAGATACCTCTGGAAGCTCGCATTCTGGCGATAGCTGATGCTTTTACCGCCATGACCTCAGTGCGGAGTTATTCCGAGGCCATGAACATTGCCGAGGCGCTTGAGGAATTGAAACGGGGTGCCGGTATTCAATTTGACCCGAATCTGGTTGAAATCTTCAATCGTGCCATCCAGAGCACTGCGACAGCTCCGGTTGGCAGGGATATTGGGGAAATGGCCTCACCCGAGACTGGGCCAGCAGACAAATAATTATAAAAGAAGGTTGCCAATGATGAACAAGACACAGATTATTATTATCAGCCAGCAGACCTTTTTCCGCCAGGGAATAGAGCATTCCCTCTCCGGAGTACGTGATATGGCCATATCAGCCACAGCCGAGGTTTCCGATGAAGTGCTATCCATAATCGATAATCTGCCGCCCGATGTTGCCCTGCTCGATATCGATACCCCGGCTGATGCCGGCCTGAAGTTGGCGCGGAAAATAAAACAGCGCCTGCCGACAATCGGGGTGGTGGTGCTTACGTCAAGTCAGGATGACTCTCAAATCTTCCAGGCGCTTAAAGCTCAGGCAGTAGCCTATTTGAGCAAGGAAGTTACCGCCAGCGAGCTGGTAAATACCATAAGACGCGTTCACCGCGGGGAACATCCGATAAACGAAAGCCTGACCAACCGGCCCAAGCTGGCCGAACAGGTGCTGCAACAGTTCCAAGAACTGTCAATGCGCAGCGAAGCGGAGTCGTTCATCGCACCGCTGACGCCGAGAGAGATGGAAATCCTGAAACACATAGCTCAGGGGTATCTCAACAAGCAGATTGCCGCCGAACTGGATATCAGCGAACAGACGATTAAGAACCATGTCACCTCCATTTTGCGCAAGCTAAATGCCAATGCTCGCACGGAGGCAGTGGTTGTGGCCATTAAGCAGGGACTGATTTCCCTCGCCTGATTCGCAGCCCAGCTTTTTGGTATGGCAATATTTGTCAGTCCTTTGCCGCGTAACATATTATGTCTAGTCTTGACATTGAGTACCCTGCGAACTACCATTTAAACGACAATAGCAGAGGAATATGACCTTAAAATGCAGTACCGGTACGAAAAAGAGGCATATCAGTTTCTGGCCGTTTACCGCTTTCTGGCGTACGCGCTGGCAGTGCTCTTCTCCCAGGTATCCCCAATTATGGCCGCCATGCCCGCGGCTCAGCTTTATATCATTCTGGGGACGCTGGGTGTCTATACCGCCCTGAAGGTTTTCTCCCCGCTCCGCTGGCAGATCAGAGGCACCATGACCTACCTGATACTGAGTGGGGATTTTATCCTCTGTATTTTGCTGGTTATTTATACCAACGGTCTCAACAGTATCTTCCTGCTTTATTCTCTCACACCCATTATGACTGCGGCCCTGCTCTTAGAGGAAAAGATTGCTCTTTCTCTGGCCGCCACCGCTTCCCTGTCTCTTTCCCTCACGCACCTGTTCTTGCACCAGTTCACGACACGATTCACCTGGATAATGCAGGGATACAACCTCACGCTGCTCATCGTTTATACCCTCTTCTCCGTTGTCGTTGCCACCGTGCCATATCGCATCAATCTGAACATACGGCGCCGCATTGAGAGGGAAGCCATCATTGAGGAGCGCCGCCGCATTGCCCGGGAAATCCATGACGGTGTTGCTCAGTCATTAAGCTACCTCAATATGAAGACCAAGGCAGTAAGCGACCTGCTCGCGTCAAAGGATTCCGTGCAGGCGCTCACCGAGCTTACCGAGATCCGCGAAGTGGTACAGGATACCTACGAGGACATCAGGGAATCAATCGACCAGCTGAGCACCGAAATAAAAAGCGTTTCCATCCTCAACGCTCTCGGCAACTATATTCGGGAATTCAGCAGCAATAATGGCATCCCGGTGCAGTTTGAGATCTCCAAGCCTTTTACCCAGCTCTCGCCGGTGGCGGAACTCCAGATGCTGCGCATTGCCCAAGAAGCACTGACCAACGTCAGGCGCCACGCCATGGCCAGCAGCGTTGAGATAACGCTGAGGAACACCGCAGACAAGGTGGAAATGGTGGTTAAAGACGATGGCAGGGGTTTCAAACTTGAAGAACTAGAGGAATACCCGCCCGGCTATCATGGTCTGGCCATCATCAGAGAGCGGGCCGAAGGGCTTGGCGGCAATGTGCTTATCACCACTGCCCCCAATCAGGGCACCGTGGTAAAGGTAAATCTTCCGGTGGAGAAAGTGAGGTTGTGAAATGGAAGCGGTCAGGGTTCTTATTGTGGATGACCATTCTCTCTTCCGACGCGGCATCAGCACCGTACTGACAAATCAGGCAAATATAAGCGTTGTGGGAGAGGCGGCCAACGGTCTGGAGGCAATAGAAAAGGCGGAAAAACTGAAGCCTGATGTCATCCTGATGGACCTTAACATGCCACAATGCAGCGGGCTGGAAGCCACACAGGCACTGCAAGCTAAGATGCCGCAGGTGAATATCCTAGTTCTGACCGTTTCCGAAAATGAAGCTGACCTTTTCGCGGCCATCAAGTTCGGGGCTACCGGTTATATTTTAAAGAATACGGAGCCGGAGGAGCTGGTTCAGGCCATTTATCACATAGCCCAGGGCGGCGTCATCCTTTCCCCCATTATGGCAACCAAACTGCTGACCGAATTCAAGGAATCGGGCACAGATGCCAGGGATAAAGATACCACAGCCGAAGAGGCCCATCTGAGCCACCGCGAGGATGAAGTGCTGCGACTGGTGGCCCAGGGTGCTACCAATAGAGAAATCGCTGACTCTCTGTTCATCTCGGAGAACACGGTGAAAACACACCTGCGCAATATAATGGACAAACTCCACCTGGCAAATCGCAGCCAGGCGGCCGCTTACGCCGTGAAACGAGGCCTTGTTCCCCATAGCCGGAAATAATCACGGTACTAGGCAATAAGTCCTGTATTCGCTCACCCGAAAGTATTAGCCATCAGCTTCCCCAAAATCACTACTTTGCAGGATTGTATATATTTCACCAGCAACTTATCATTAAACTGTTGCGGAATAGTCTTGTTTCGGGCTTGGCCAATAAAATAACGAAAAGGAGGAGGTGAAAAATGAGATTGCCGAAGAGAGGCGAGAAGGGGTTCACACTGATTGAGCTGCTCATCGTGGTGGCCATCCTCGGCGTGCTGGCAGCGGTGGTCATCCCCAACGTGGGAAGGTTCATCGGGAGAGGTGAATCGGAAGCCGCAGATACCGAGTTTGCCAACATCCAGTCAGCGGTCGTCGCCATGATGACGGATAACGGGCTGGAAACCCTGCCCAACCCGGTCACCGTAGCTACCGGTAACATGAGCCTGTTCCCCGATTCCACTTCAGCCGTCACTGTTGACAAGCTCAATGACCCGGATGGAACTGCCTACCAGGCCGGTGACAAGAATGGCTTCATACTTTACCAGCACGATATCAACGCCGACAACAGCGTCAACACCACCGTCAACTACGTGGCTACGGAAATGACCAAGGGTACCTATACCGTTGACGCCCTAGGCACGGTAACCCAGGAAACCACCGGCTACGAGTAATTTACATCACTCTGTTTATTAGACCTGAAATAAGGTGAGGAGGAGGTGAAAAATGAGATTGCCGAAGAGAGGCGAGAAGGGGTTCACACTGATCGAGCTGCTCATCGTGGTAGCCATCCTCGGTGTGCTGGCAGCGGTGGTCATCCCCAACGTGGGAAGGTTCATCGGGAGAGGTGAGTCGGAAGCCGCGGATACCGAGTTTGCCAACGTCCAGTCAGCGGTCGTCGCCATGATGGTTGATAACCAGTTGAGTACCCTGCCCAACCCGGTCACCGTAGCTACCGGTAACATGAGCCTGTTCCCCGATGACACTTCAGCCGTCACCGTTGACAAGCTCAATGACCCGGATGGAACTGCCTACCAGGCCGGTGACAAGGACGGCTTCATACTCTACCAGCACGATATCACCGCCGACAACAGCGTCAACACCACCGTCAACTACGTGGCCACGGAAATGACCAAGGGCACCTATACCGTTGACGCAGAAGGAACGGTAACCCAGGAAACCACCGGCTATGAATAATCGCTGAACCGAAGATGGGTTGAGGGGGTGTGGTCAAAGAGAGATGCCCATTCTGGGCATCTCTCTTTTTAGGCCATTCAAAAGGTGCCACATCTGGTTATTAAAGGTAGATAATTCCTTCAATCGATAAGTCACGCCAGCGTGGATAATTCACTACTGGCTGATTTTGGCTTCAAGTTTAACGGTACCGCTCGTAGTATACGGGTAGCCCTCCGGGGGAGGGATGGGGGTGGTAAAACGACCGCTTTCCCCAAGCGCCGTCAGGTATTCCCGAAAGGAAAGGTAATCTTTGGCTACGCAGGAAACGGTTATGCTCTTTTTGTCATGGATTATGGAACTCACCTCAACATCCAGTTTCTCCGCCTCATTTATAATCGCACTGATATCCTCGCTGAAACTCCCTTCCCTGGCAACTATAGATTCGTACTCAGCGATAGCTCTCTGCAACGGCTCACGCTTTTCTATTTCCGTTTTCTTCAGCAGCAACTGGTTATTGAGAATGTCATACTTTCGCTCTAAAATGGTCGTCTGGCTCATGGTCTCGTCGGCGATCTGGAATAATGGGAAGATGAGAGCAATTGCGGATATAAGGATGCCGGTTGAATATATCTGCTTGGCGGTCGGGCGCCATGGCCGATAGGCCGGGGGAAGAAGATTTACATCGAGCGGGAAGAATCCAACTTCACCATCTCTATTGCGTAAGGACATCTCCTTGCGCATGGCAAGCCCTATGTTCACCGCGTACTGGGATGTCGGAAGGAAAGCCGGGCAATCCAGCGGCGGTGTTAGTTCTTCAACAGCAAACCCCAGTCTGGCCCGCAGTTTCTCCATCAATTCCGGTTCCACGGACATTTGCCCGGTAATGTAAAGCGGATTGGTCATATCAAAAGGCTCATCAAGATGGTGGCTGTTATAGAAATCGACCGTCATCTCAAGGTTTGTGGCCAGATATTCGGCCGCATCCCCGATGTTCATGCTATCCCATCGCCAGGCCAGCGAATGCATGATTCTGGGGATGCCTTTGACCGCCATAATAATGTCAAAGCTGGCAGGCTCAATATTCAGAATCAGAGCCTGCTCTTTATTGATGACTCTGGCCAGCGCCATCGTCTTGAGCTCGACAATCTGTGGGTTGATACCCACACTTTTCAGAGATTTTATACTGTTATCCATGACGTTTCTGGGTACACCGAGAGTAAATACCTGCCGTTCTCCCTCATCAGTACCCACGGTCTGCCAGAAGAAGTAGAGACCTTCGGTGGGAACGGGCATTATTTCCTGGGCAATCTCGTTAACCGATTCCTCAAGTGTTGGCGCCGCCGGCAAGTTGGACACGGGTATGAGGCGGCTTATGGTATACATACCGCTTATGCTGGCGATTACACTCTTTGCTTTGATGCCGCTTGAATCCATCAGTTGCTTGACTTTGGCACCCAGGGTGGTCTCTCCCCCTTTGGCTATTTGCCCCATTTCTTCTGGTTCAAAGGCGACATCAGCCCAGCTTTTAACCGTACCGCCACGCGTCTCCATGAGCCGGAGGCCGGTCTGGCTGATGTCCAGGGTAACAACCTTGCCGGCGGCAAACCGCGCCAGTGCTCTCTCCAATGCCTTCAGGAGCTTTTTAACGGCAGTGCCCAAGTCGAGATTCACGATGCTTTGAGATTTAGCTTTTTCGTTCTGTTTCGCCACAATCAACCACCTTTAATATATAGCCGCCAGGCCCACTATCCTTTGGGCAGTTTGGAATACAGGTCAATGGATAACCTGGCAACGGCCTCATAGATAAGCTCCTCGCTGCCGAAATACTCCGTCGCTGTTGCCAAATCTGGTCCATCAAACTGCCGCACGGTGCCATCCAGCTCACAGATGTAATAATATTCCGTAGTGGGATTATCAAGGTATATCATCGTCTGATAATCGGCGGTATTATCAGTCGCGATCCGGTCGTGCTCATAGAGTACATAGCCATCTGATGGGGTCTCCACGCCAGTGTATCCCTTTTCCTTTGCGGTAGTGATAGTATCGGGAAAGACGGCCATTTCATTCACCGCCAGCCCGCCATCATAATTTACCGCGTTGGGAATCTCAGCGAGATTATTATCCGCCATCATATCAGCCACTGCCTGTATTACCGCGCGGTATTCGGCTCTCCGTATCACCTCTCCTTCCGAAAGTGCCACCTGTACCCATCCAAGATTTACCCTTCTGAGAATCATAGTTTCCAGCGTATTGCCGGCATCAAGATCAGATATAAAATTCATCACGGCCTCATAATCACCCTGCGCCATGATGTCACCGAAAGACAAAACATTATAGGTGCCTTCAGCCATTTTCCTTTTTTCGGGTCTGCCCGGGGCACCGATGCGTAGCTTGTCGTTTTGTGGATCGACATCTATGCCGCTTTTCTCCGCAATGCCGACAATCACCTCCAGCGCTTGAGGCGTTTCCATCGGCTCCAGGGCTTTATTCACCGCGTCGTATTTGGCCTGCAATTCTTTCATGCTCGGTAGAGGCTTGCTTACCACCAGAATGGTCTTCCTTATTTGCTCTTCGAGGCTCTTCTGCTTTGGCCCCTGTTGCATGTAAACAAAGCCGAGACCAACATAAATGATGATGCAGACCCCGAGCACTATCATAAAGCCCATGCGACGTATTCTGGCCAGTAACTCCTGCATTCTACTCTACTCCATGTTCTGCCGCGGCTTGGCATATATCCCCCAGCGAAATAGAGGCTGAACCCCGCGCTTGATTATTTCCACCTTTCGCGCAGCGCCCGCTGCACCGCTTCCTCAATGGTATCATCAATGGGCTTTGCCGCTTTCTTCTCCCTATTCTCTTTCTCTTCGGTCTCCTTTATCTCTCTTTCCAACCTGAAAAGCTCTTCAGCGTAAAAGCTACGAAACAAATGCTTACCGCGCCTCCAGCCTGTTATCCAGACCATTATCAGGCCAAAGATGGCTACCGGCGCCACTATGCCAACGCTGATATTTTGAAACAGCAGGATTATCACCACAATCAGTACCACAAAGAGAAATACGGCCACATCGAGGTCCCACCTTGCGATTCTGGCTCTCTCTTTCGCCCTTCGAACCGCTTCCTGTTTTGTTTCTTCTCCTTCCGGCTTGGGCATCGCCTCCTGGCTCAATATGTTACTCCTCTCGTCTAGCGCAAGCGTACCGTAGGCTTAAGATTATTATAAACTCTTTCCCCTGCCCCACCAAAGGTAATTATTCAAATAAATGGTTAAGTGACCCGTGTCAATTAACCGAAGGCGCCGGTGAGGGTATACATCGGCATAAGAATAGATACGGCAATGAAGCCGACCAGCAGGGCGATGCCGATGGTACTGACGGGGCCTATCAGGCCCACCATGGCAGCGGTTTTTTCTTCCGCGGCCGTTTCATAGAAATCAGCTACCACCCCCATGGTGAAGTCCAGGGTGTTGCTCTCTTCGCCCACCGCAACCATCTGCACAAGCAGCGGCGGAAACAGGCTGACCCGGCTCATCGGCTCGGACAACCCCTCGCCGAGTAGCAACCGCTCGTTGACTTTGTGCAGAGAATCACGGAAAAGCATATTGGCCGTCGCCTGTGGCAGCAACTCCATCGTTTCTTGCAGTTTAAGTCCGGCACCGATCATCACCGAGAGCGTTCTGGCAAAGCGCCCCAACTCTGCCATAAGAGCCGGCGGACCGATAATCGGCATGCTGAGCCGTAGACGGTCCAGCACCCGCTTCCCAGAGGGTTGTTTTGTCATCCAGAGAAATACAGCAAGCAATAATGCCCCACCCACGACAATATAAAGGGTGTAATTTTGAAATATCTCGGTAATGGCAATGAGAATCTTGGTCGGCAAGGGTAACTCTACATTCAGCGCGGAAAACATGCCCAGCAACTGGGGCATAACCACGGTTATCAACATAAAGACCACGACGACGCCAACACCCATGACTATCATCGGGTAGGTCATCGCTTTTTTCACCTTCTGGGTCATCGCCTGATGCTTCTCCATGAAGTCAGCCATCTGGTTGAGCGTCATATCCAGGTTGCCCGTCTCCTCGCCAACGGCGATGGTGCGGCAGTAAATCTCGCTAAATGCTTTGGGATTTTTTTTCACCGCCTGCGAGAACGAACCTCCGGATCGAATATCATTCACGATACTGGCCAGAACGCTTCTAAAAGCGCGGCTGCTGGCAGCCTGCCCCTGCAGGATTTCCAGTGCCGGCAACAGCGAGATGCCAGAGCGCAGCAGTGTAGCCAACTGACGGGAGAAAACGATAATATCACGGGGTTTTAAACGGAAGAGGGTGGGGAACGCTTCTTCCAGACTGAACATAGACGGCGCGACTTCAACATGCTCTGGGATATATCCTTTATTGATGAGCAAACGTTCGGCGGCAATCTCGCTGGGGGCCTTGATATTGCCCTTTACCAGATTGCCCTGTCTGGTGGAAGCCGTATAGCGGTAGGTGATATCTTTCAGTTTATTAGGCGCCTGAGCCGTTCCCGCCATCATCCCCCCTTAAGAAATTGAAAATACGTTACGCAGAACCTCATAGGGAGTGGTAATTCCCTCTTTGACCTTCAACATACCGTCATGCCACAGGGAGACCATGCCTTCCTGTTTGGCTTGCAAGCGTATTTCATCGGAATCGGCGCCTTTTACAATTATCCTGCGGATGGCCTCACTGACCAATAACACCTCAAAGATGCCGGTCCGTCCCAGATAGCCAGTGCCAGCACAGAAATTGCACCCGGCACCGATAATGAATTCAGAGCGTTTTTCGTCCATTTCCTCCTCATAAGCTTCCCGTTCCTCCGCGGCTACTTCGACAGGGCGTGAACAGTACGGGCAGACGCGGCGCACCATTCTCTGGGCAACAACCCCTATCACCGCCGAGGAAATGAGGAAGGGCTCGATACCGAGGTCAATCATTCGAATGATGGTGCTTACGGTATCATTGGCGTGAACTGAAGACAACACCAGATGTCCGGTAAGGGCGGCCTGGGTGGCTATCTGCGCTGTCTCCGTATCACGTATCTCACCGACCAGTATCACATCCGGGTCAAGCCGCATCGTGGCCCTCAGTCCGGAGGCAAAGGTGACGGCTGCCGCCGGATTGACCTGCATCTGATTGATATTGGAGAAATGGTATTCCACCGGGTCTTCAATGGTGATTATCTTGCGCCCCACGGAGTCAAGCGTATTTACCGAAGCGTACTGCGTGGTGGTTTTACCGGAACCGGTGGGACCGCTAATAAGTATCATGCCAAAAGGTGTTTTCAGCATCCTCAGGTATTTTTCCAGCATCTCCGGCATGAAACCGATTTCCGGCAAAGGCATAAAGGCGAAGGCCTTGTCCAGTATTCTCAGCACCGCCATTTCACCGTATATCGTGTTGGAAGTGGCCACGCGGATATCCACCTCACGGTCACCCATGTCAAAGGTTATCTGGCCATCCTGCGCGCGACGGCGCTCGGCGATGTTCAACCCGGCCATGATTTTCACACGGGAAAGCAATGGCGCGTGCACACTTAACGGCAGGCCCATCACCTCATTCAGAATTCCGTCAATCCGGTAGCGAACTCGCACCCTGTCTTCCTGCGGCTCGATATGCACATCGGAGGCGCGGTCCCGCACCGCCTGTTTTATCAGCAGGTCAATGGCGCGCACCACCGGCGCCTGCGCAATCGTTTCCGGCGATACCCGGGCCTCTCTCAATCCCCCGCTGCTGCGATAACGGGTGGGAATCTGGCTCAGCTGTTCCTCCAGCTCACCACCGATGCGGTAATTGAGATCAATCATTTCCTGGATGTCCTGCGCCGTGCTGATCACCGGCTCAATTGTTCTCATGGTTATCGCGGCCAAATCCTCAATCGCCTCGATATCCTTGGGGTCCTCCATAGCGATCACAATGGTGCTGTCCTTTACTTCAACCGGTATAATGCCATATTTTCTGGCTACCGCTTCCGGGATCAGCTTCACGGCATCGGTCTTGACGCCTTCTCTTCTCAGATTGATGAACGGTATTCCCAGATGCAGGCTGGTAAAAAAGGCTAATTGCTGCTGGGTGACCATCCGTTGCTGAAGTAGAATGTGTTCCAGTCTATCTCCAGTCTTCTGCTGCAGGTCATGGACGCGCTGTAATTGCTCATCGTTGATTATCCCGGCCTCCATCAGAATATTGAGAACGTCTCTCTTTACGTTTTTTGCCGGTGCTTCCATTTCTCTTCCCCCCGGACTAGCTCAGAGTGGATTATTTATTCTTCAGTGAAATGTTAATTCTCCGCCTTGCCCCCTTCACGTGACCGCTTCCTTCGGTTCGCTCAGGCACCACATTCGCTTCAGGCAACTTGGAAGCGAGCACAGAAATCAAGGGGATTGGTTTATCCAGTGCTATGGTGATAGCGCTTCCCTTATTCCATGAACCCACCGTGCGCACAAATTTTACTTCGGACGTTGTCTGCAGGTAACTGTAAAGCTTGGATACCATCGTCGGTTCAACCGGTACGGCGACTATTAACTCAACCTCCCCGGTGTACAGCGACTGACTTTCCTCCTGGGTCACCCACATTTCCCGTTTTTCCCTTTCCGTGTCTTCTTCCTTCGGAGCGGCTTTTTCAGGCTCCTCCTCTTCGGCGCCAAGCTCCAGAGTCACGGGCTCTTCATCTTGCGGTGCTATTTCTTCCGCCGCCTGTTCTGCTGCTTCCTCTTGAAGTTGGGCCCTCTCTTTCTCTTCCGGGACAACCATCTCTTCCAGAGCCTGTTCCGGCGCCTCTATCTCTTCTTTGGCAATTTCCCCCACCGCGGAGATGATATTTTCCGCGGCCGCCCCCTGAACCGGTGCTTCTCCCCTTATCTTTTCCGCTTCTTTCCTGGCCTCAGCAATGACCTTCGCCGCTTCTTGCTGAGCTTCTTCCGCCGCTCGCATTTTCATACTATCAACAATCTGCTCCGCGCTGCCAATTGCCGCCTTGATAATAGAGCGGACTGAAATCGAAGCCGAAGCGCTGTGCTCTCCTACAAGGTCGTTAACCAGACTGCCCATCCGCTCCTCGTTTCCTCTGCCCCCAACCTTGTGGCTTTCCTCTGGTGGCCTTCTTTCTGCCTCTTTTGCGCTGCGCTTTTTTCTGAGCAATCCAAACATACAGTACAGCCTCTCCGCTATCTCCCAGGCTATTTCCTATTTGATTTACATAAATAATATTATTTTGCCAGACGTTAAATGTCAAGAGTGTAGTGAACTGAAGTGCGAGTCGTCCGCTTCATAATTGCCAATGTTACCGGTACTAACGTACTAACCATGATAGCATTTTCAGCGCAATTTTTATTGATTGACCGAGGCTATATTCATTAAAATCCTGTTACAAATGCGTTACAATATGTTGTTTGGCCGAATATGAATGCATCGCTGGCGCCGGCACCGGTTCCGCAAATACGCCCGCTTCTCATTTGAAAAGATAGTGCTTTTGGGTTATAAATATAAGAGTATTTTGCCATTGTGGCAGAAAGAAGGATTTAGAATTGACCAAAAAGAAGGCGGAGAAGCCTCAGCGCATATTAACGCCGCACCAGATATCGCGCTGGGAGCAACAGAAAAAGCGAGAGCGCCTTATCTTGATGACGGGCATCTTCGTCATTGCTCTGGTGCTGACCTTCGTGGGCATTGGCTGGTACCTAGGCCAGTATAAGCCGTTGCGTGAGACGATCCTCAAGGTTAATGACACTGAGTTCACCATGGACTATTATGTGGAAATGCTGAAAATCGAAAGCGCTTTTTATTCGGATACAGACCCGTTACGGGTCGCCGATACCGTACTGCAGAATATGCAGCGCAATGAGCTCATCAGACAGGGTGCTCTGGAACTGGGAATCAGCGTTACCGATGAAGAAGTGAAAAAGTTAATCAAGGATAATAACCTGCCTGACAAAGAGGCCTACCGCGACCTGGTCCGTTATCAACTGCTAATCGAGCGTTTGCTGGACGTGCACTTTGGCTCCCAGGTGCCATTGTATGCCGAGCAAAGGCAGGTCATGGCGATGATGCTGGAGAGCCAAGAACAGGCTCTGGAGGTCAGACGCCAGCTGGTGAACGGTGAGGACTTTGGCGAAATTTCAGGAGAGATGAGCCTGAATCTGCTCTCTAAAAATAAAGGAGGCGACTTTGGCTGGGTCCCCAGGGATATCCTGCAGGATATGCTGCAGACTTCAATTGTCGATGATATTTTCGACCACGGAGTGGGAGAGCTGAGCCAGCCGATATATGATGAGGAAGCGGAGAAAGGGGTCGGCTACTGGCTGGTAAGGGTCCTGGAGCGAAATGAGGAGGAAGAGACGCATATCCAGGTAATGCTCCTGGGCAGTGCAGAGGAAGCACTAAAAATCAAGAAACAGCTGGAGGCAGGAGCTGATTGGGGAGACCTGGCCATCGAGCATTCCCAGATAAAAGGGGTCAAAGAAAATTTGGGCGAGTATCTGGTAGTAGAAGGCGATATGCAACCACTGGTTGATGAATATGTTCATAGCCCGGATACAGAGATAGGAGCCATAAGCGAGCCAATAAGCGACGAAAGTGTAATCACCAAGGGTGGCTACTGGCTGGTAGAGGTGCTTGATGAGGCTCCTGACCGGCGCATCGATACTGCCTTCAGGGATCACCTGAAAGCTAAAGCCCTGGATGAGTGGGTGACCTCGCTGATAGACGAAAAGGACTATGAAATCGTAAACTACCTTGATGAGGAGAAGAAATACTGGGCAGTAGAACAGGCAGCGAAAGGCTAGCACCACAGCGAGGTATAGAGGTGGAATGACAGATAGAAGCATTGGCATTGGTTTGATGGGCCTGGGGATAATCGGCGGACAGGTGGCCAAGGTCTTAACGGAAAAAGCCGAGATGCTCGCCGAGCAGGCTGGCTGTTCCCTGGTCCTGCGCAAGATTAAGGTGCTGCCCGCAGACCTGGATAAGTCACTGGCCAGAGAACTGCCCGCCGAGCTTCTGACCACGGACGATGACGAGTTTTTCCATGAATCCGGAATCGATATCATGGTTGAAGCCATCGGTGGCGAGAGCCCGGCCCGCGAGTATCTCAAGCGGGCCATTGCCGGCGGCAAGTATGCGGTAACCTCAAATAAGGAGGTCATTGCCAAGCACGGCGCCGAACTGCAGGCGCTGGCCCAGCAGCAAAAAGTCGGACTGCGCTATGAGGCCAGCGTTGGCGGCGGCATTCCCATAATTGCGCCGTTCAAGCACGACCTGGTGGCCAACGAGTTAACCGGTATCTACGCCATCATCAACGGGACCACCAATTACATTCTCACCCGCATGGCGCGCGAGGGCATCGACTTCCCTGTTGCGCTGAAGAGCGCCCAGGAACTGGGCTACGCCGAGGCCGATCCCGTTAATGACATCGAGGGCATTGACGCCAATTACAAGCTGGCCATCAGGGCCTCACTGGCCTTTCAGACCATGGTCAAGCCTGAGGACATTTATCGGGAAGGTATCTCCCGCATTGGCAGCCAGGATTTCCGCTACGCCCGGGAGCTGGGCCTGGCCATAAAGCTCCTGGCCATCGCCAAACGCGCGGATGGCTCAATTGAAGTCCGGGTGCATCCGGTCCTCATCCCGGAGGACTCGCTTCTGGCCAAGGTCGACGGCGTTTACAATGGCATCCTGGTGGAAGGCGACCTTATCGGCAAGGTGCTGTTCTACGGGCAGGGCGCTGGTCCGCTGGCCACCAGCAGCGCCGTGGTCGCCGATATCGTGGCCTCGGCACAGGACATCACTTTTAACGTGGGCAACCGGCTGAAGTGGAAACCGGAGTCAGGAAAACGGGTCAAGCCCATGGATAAGATTGAAACCCAGTACTACCTCCGTCTGAACTGTGCTGACCGCCCCGGCGTGCTGGCGCAGATTTCCAAGATACTGGGCGATAACATGATCAGCATCGCCTCGGCAATTCAGAAGGAGACCAACATTGCTACCCAGACCGCCGAGCTTGTTTTAACCACCCATCTGACACGGGAAGAGGCGATGCAGCAGGCTTTGCGTCAGCTTGAACAGCTTGAGGTGGTGAAGGAAATAAGCAACTTCATCCGCGTGGAGCATATATAATTACAGCCGAAACAAGGTGTTCAGCCGATGGTGAAAACAGGCGTCCTCCACAAATACAAAGACCTCCTCCCGGTTACCCCCCAAACGCCCCTTTTCTCTCTGGGAGAGGGGGAGACCCCGCTGGTCAAATGCGACCAGCTGGCGAAGGAAATCGGCTGCGGGGAACTGTACCTCAAGCTGGAAGGGTGTAACCCCACCGGCTCCTTCAAAGACCGGGGTATGGTGGTGGCTGTGGCCAAGGCGCTGGAAGAGAAGAGCCAGGCCATTATGTGCGCCTCCACGGGCAATACCAGCGCCTCGGCGGCCGCCTATGCTGCCTACTGCAGCCTGACCGCGATAATCGTCGTGCCCGAAGGCAAGATTGCCCTCGGCAAGCTGGCGCAGGCGATTATCTACGGTGCCAGAATACTGACCATCGATGGCAACTTCGATAAGGCGCTGCAGATTGTCCGCGCGCTTACCGAGAAGCACCCGGTCACCCTAGTGAACTCATTGAACCCGCACCGGATAGAAGGACAGAAGACGGCCTCCTTTGAAATCATTGATGCTATTGGCGATGCCCCCGACTACCTGTTCATTCCGGTGGGCAACGCCGGCAACATCACCGCTTACTGGAAGGGTTTTGTAGAATACCATCAACGGGGAAAGGCGAGCCACAAACCGATGATGATGGGGTTCCAGGCAGAAGGGGCCGCACCCATCGTCCGTGGCCACCCCATTGATAAGCCGGAGACGGTGGCCACCGCGATACGTATCGGCAACCCGGCGAGCTGGCAGAAAGCAGTGGCGGCGCGTGACGAATCCGGCGGTCTCATTGACATGGTCAGCGATGCCGAAATCCTGGCGGCGCAAAGGCTTCTCGCCACCAAGGCCGGCGTCTTTGGTGAACCGGCTTCAGCGGCTTCAGTGGCGGGGCTGGTCAAGCTTTGCCATCGGGGATGGGATTTCACCAGGAAAACGATTGCCTGCGTGATAACGGGCACCGGTCTGAAAGATACCGATATCGCCCTGAAGGATGCCCCTCCCTTCCTCCAGTTATCAGCAGATATAGAAGAGATAGAGAAGGCTCTGGGCTGGGGATAACCGGGTTTCAGGAGGCAATGATGCTTGACGAGGCCAAAATCAAAAATGCCATAAATGAAATTATCAAAGCCATCGGGGACGACCCAAACCGGGAGGGACTGTTGGGCACGCCGGAACGCGTTGCCGAGATGTATGCCGAGCTATTCGGAGGCATGGAACAGGACCCGCGGGAGGAGCTGAAGGTCGGGTTTGAGCTCGGCCACCGCGAGATGGTGGTGCTGCGGGATATCCCGTTCTACTCAATGTGCGAGCACCATCTGTTGCCCTTCTTTGGCGTGGCCCACATCGGCTACATCCCCAATGATGAGGGCCGAATCGTCGGCATCAGCAAACTGGCCCGCGTGGTGGAGATAATCTCCAAGCGGCCCCAGCTTCAGGAACGGATGACCACCGAGATTGCCGATACCATCATGGACGCCATCGAACCGGACGGCGTGGCAGTGGTCATTCAGGCCGAGCACCTGTGCATGATAATGCGCGGCATCAAGAAGCCGGGCACAAACGTGATAACCTCGGCCATCAGGGGCATCTTCAGCCGCAAAGCGGCCAGCAGAGCGGAATTCTTCGCCATAATCCAGGGGAAGTAAAACCAGAGCACCTGACTTTTAATCAGGGTGTCGCAGGTTCGAGACCTGCACGGCCTACCAAAGCTAAATAGGCCGTCTCTCTTAAGTAGTTTTTAAAGAATCAGGGTGTCG
>CAYFVI010000085.1:0-5900 GCA_964346525.1 uncultured Dehalococcoidaceae bacterium | reverse complement strand
CTTGAAGGGCTCAGGGAGCTCGCGGAGGTAAAGGCGGTACACGGTAATATGGACTCCATGGAGCTAAAGCGGATGCTTCCAGACAAGCGGACTATTGACATTGAGGGGAAACAGATAGGGCTGTTCCATGGCTCGGGAGGGCCGTGGGATATTGCCGAAAGAGTGCGGCCATTGTTTGGTGACGTGGACATCATCATCTTTGGACACTCTCACTTATCATTTAATGAGCATATTCGGGGAACGCTTATGTTCAATCCGGGCCGGGCCCGGGATTCCTTTGGCATAATAACGATAGACAAAGAGATAAAGGCTGAGATAGTAAGGGCTTGAGTCGCGAAAAATGAGTTCTGTGGAAAAGGGTGGTGTAGGCAGGAAGCCGCTCTTTTTTTATGGCTGGGTCATTGTTGGCATCGCTACCGTCGGCATGATATTGATCTATGGCATACGGCACTCTTTTGCCGTCTTTTTTCCGCCCATCCTAGAGGAGTTCGGCTGGAGCCGGGGCAGCACGGCATTGATGCTTTCCCTGAACCTGCTCGTTTACGGCCTGACGGCACCGATTGCCGGCAGCCTGTGCGACCGGTGGAAACCCCACCGGCTTATCTTGATTGGAGCTGCCGTGCTAGGGCTGGCCACGGCCGGCTGCGCTTTTGCCCGCGAACTGTGGCATTTCTATCTCCTGTTCGGCGTTTTAATACCTGTGGGCACAGCCTGCAGCGGCACGCCGCTGCTCATGCCGACGCTGGCCAACTGGTTTGCCAAGAGGCGGGGCATGGTCATAGGCCTGGCTCAAGCTGGCGGCGGGCTCAGTTTTACCTACGGCATGTTTGTTGAGTTTATCATCTCCCAGGTGGGCTGGCGTTACACGTACTTTGTCATTGCCGGCATTTTGCTGGCGGTGCTGCTACCCCTTTACCTTCTCTATTACAAGTACCGCCCTGAAGATAAAGGGCTCAAGCCCTATGGCGCTGAAGAGGAGAAGGTGGCGGTTATGCTGGAAGCCGGTGCCATAGCGGAGCAGCAGCCGCTGACCCGGGGCTGGACATTGCGGAAAGCGCTGGGAACATATCAGTTCTGGTTTCTGATAGGGGCGCAATCGTTTTACTGGGGGCTTGGTGCCTATATGGTGCTGGGCCATCAGGTCAAGTTTGCCGAGGACGTTGGCTACAGCGGCACCTTCGCGGCATCCGTCTTTGCCCTCTTCGGCATATTCACTGCGGCGGGCCAGCTTTCCTCCAGCCTGTCCGACTGGATAGGCCGGGAGAAAACGGTGACCATAGCTGCCATTCTGGCCATAGGGGCACTCGCCGCTTTGATTTCGGTGCGCGATACGTCTCAGCCCTGGCTTCTTTACCTCTACGCAATTTGCTTTGGCTATGGCGGCGGCCTGGCCTCGCCGGCCATCTTCGCCGGGCTGGCGGATATCTTCTATGGACGGCATTTCGGCGTCCTGTCCGGGCTGCTGATGTGCGGGTTCGGCGTCGCCGGGGTAATCGGGCCGTGGCTCAGCGGCTTCATCCATGACCTTACTGGAAGCTATATCAACGCCTTTACCCTGGCGATGGCGTCCTTCGCGCTATCAGCGGTGTCGATCTGGGTTGCTGCACCGCGCAAAGCAGAGGAACTGCGGGCCCAGTTGTGAGCTTTTCCGGCCTGCGGGAGCTTTAATATCCCCTTTCTGTTCTCCAGGCACAAATCTGCTCCGCGTGTTCCCGGTAATGGCCGATGGTATCAAGGCGAAGCCGTTTGGTAAAACGGGGGCTGGCAAATGCGCTTTCCGGCGAGTTTTGCAGGTAATCGGTCAGTTTCAAATGGATGGAGTGCAGCTCTTTTTTCAACTGCTCCAGGGATAGATGCTGTTTGCGCTCCTGTTCCCTGGCATTGAAAGCATCAATGCCCATATAGCGCGGGAGCGGCCTCCTTTCAAGAATGAGAGGCAGGGCTTTCAGGGCTTCCTCTTCCCAGGTGGTAACATGGGCCATGACGTCGCGAACTGACCAGTGACCTACGGCGCCCGGCTGAAAAAGAGCCTCTTCCGGCAGGCCTTCCCATGTCAGAAGCAGTGCCTGCCACTCCCGTTCCAGTTTGTTTAACGTCCGCGCTTTTTTCACCACCGATAACCAGCCTAGCTGACTTTGGTACTTAAATTCTGCAGAATATTGCGCGCCGCGCTTCGCAGTATGGCGGTTGTGTCCAGAGAGAAAAAGCGGGCCCCCTGGCTGATGAATTCACCTATCTGTTCCGGGCGGTCGGCACTGACTGCCCCCACTCCCACCACCTTGCCGGCGGCATTCCCTTCCGAGATGATGCGCTTCACGGCGTCCTGAATCTTCGGATCATTCAGCTTGCCAAGGATGCCGGAGGAGACGGACAGATCCATCCGGCCAATCCAGAGCACGTCAAGTCCCTCCACGGCCAGAATTTCCGGCAGATTTTTCAGCGCTTCCATTTCTTCGATCATGGTGATGACCATGGTTTCCTGATTGGCTTCGCGGATATAGTCGGCGATGGGCATACCGCTCAGGGCCAGAGGGCGGCCGCCGGCGCCTCGTTCGCCCTGCGGGGGGTATTTGACCGCTCTGACGGCAGCTTCAGCATCCTGCTTCGTGTTGCAGTGGGGGAAGATGATGCCCATGGCGCCGGAATCGAGAAAGCGGTCTACGTAACCTGGGTCATAACTTGACACGCGTACCAAGGGAGTCAGGCCGACAATCTCCGCTGCCCGGAACATGTCTTGGCAGGATTCCTCGCTGGAAGGGCCGTGTTCCAGGTCGAAGTAGACGAAATCAAAGCCAATGCCGGTCAGGCTCTCCACAACGTACGGCGAGGAAAAGTCCAGGCGGATGCCGATGGCGGCTTTGCCGGCTTTGAGCTTCGCCCTGGTCGCGTTTTTCATTATCACTTTCTCTGCTCCTCCTTCGCTAATCACTGCATTTCAGCAGTACTTTCGTGAAATTGGCCCCGCGCTGGATCTGGTCGAAGGTCTCCTGTATCCTTTCCAGCGAGCGGACGTCGGAAATCAAGCGTTCGAAGGGAACGGCCCGGGATGCGACCAGCGGGATTGCGGTCTCGAAGTCTTCCGGCTCATACAGCCTGACCCCCCGGAGCCTGAGTTCCCTTAGAAAGAACTGCCCCAAGCTTACCGGTACTGGCTCGGCAAAGATGCCGACGACAACAATGCGCCCCCTTGTCCGGGCCAGCCTGGTCATCATTTCGGCTCCGGGTGCCTTTCCGGTTACTTCAAAGACAAGGTCAGCCCCGGCTCCTTTGGTTTTGTCTGATATGTGTGCCGGAAGGTCGGTCTCCTTCGGATTGACCACCTCCAGCCCGAATTCCCGGGCGACGTTAATGCGGAACGGGTTGATTTCCGAGACGAGGACACTGGCCCCCTTCAGTCTGGATTCCAGCGCCACCAGTGTTCCGATAGGCCCGGCACCGATGACAACCACGTGCTCTTTTGCGGCAACCTCCCCTATGCGGACGGCATGTGCTGCCACCGCTGCCGGTTCAACCAGCGCCGCTAGCTGGAGGTCGATATCATCCGGCAGGCGGTGCAATATTTCCGCCGGCACCGTCCAGCTGCCCTGAAAACATCCCGGGGTGTCCACGCCGAGCACATTTATCTGATGGCAGACGTTGTAGTGGCCCGCCTTGCAGGCGGGACAGCGACCGCAAGAGACCACCGGCCTGATCACTGCTTTATCGCCAGGTTTGAAATCGGCGACGCCCTGGCCGACTTCGGCGACTGTGCCGGACATCTCGTGGCCGATGACCTGCGGTATCTTGGTGCGGTGATCCATATGCCCCAGGTAGACATGGACATCCGTTCCGCAGATGCCGCCATAGGCGATATTCATTCTGACCTCCCCGCGTCCCGGCGGCAGGGGAGGGGAATCACCGACGTAGAAGCTTTTATTGCCGTTATAGAAAGCGCCTTTCACCGTTACTCTCCGTGATATTTTTAGCAAATGATGATGTGGGTGTGCAAGCCTTTGCGAACACTAAAATAGCACATAGAAAAGCCTTGCCCGTAATTATAACATAAATCGAGGATTTGCTCGGTGGTGGGAGGAGTGGTTATGTTGAAGATGTTGAATAGCTTTTGCACTACAAAAATATAATTTATCACTTAATCATAAGTGTATGTGAGCGGGTATAGCTCGCTGCCGGGAAGGTCAGCGCGGCCCTGCAGTTTTTCAGAATACCATATGTAACTGTTGCCCACGGTAACCTGCATACCGCCGGCAGCGCCATATAAATCTACATTGTTTACCGTTAAAGTACCGTTAGGTGCAAATAGGACTGCCTCAGCTACGCCTGGTCCATCCACCGTGATATCCTGGTAAACGGAGGTGATGACGGGAATAAATTCAGAGCCATAATATGCTCCGCCGGTTATGGCAACGGAGCCCTCGCTGAGAACATGCTCATTACCAATCATGACACCGTTGTTTACTATAACGTTGCCATCAATGTATAGAGGACCTTCCAGTTCCACCACCGTCCAGGCATCCACTGTCAGGTCGCCGGTGATGTACAGAGGTCCCACATTATAAGTGCCACCACCACTATAGGTAAGGTCGCCAGAGTAGGTGCCGCCTTCCTGGGCTATGGTCCTGTATAGCTCGGCATTGGTGCTGGGGAAAGTCAGGTTATCGCTGTATTCCTCAATTTCACCGGTAATGAATTGCTGGCCGGTAATCGTGCCTACAGCGGAAGCATCACCGTATACCTTCCTCGTACTCTGCTTGGGGCCTGAAATTTCTATATTGTTATTGGCATGTATGGGTGCTCCAAGGCCCGGGTCAGGGTCTGTATCCACATTTGAATTATCTATAGTAAGGACCGTCTTCGCGGCCAGAGCGTAGGCAAAGGCGCCATGGCTGAGGTTGACAAACGACCTTATCGTGGTGCGGCCGCAGTCGCCACCGAGGGCGGTAGAGTTTATGGAATAAAGACCACCCCCCAGATACGCGGCATCCACCTGAATCGTCCTGCTGTTAAGGGTAAAGTTTTCCGACAACGGTGTAGTGGTATAAGCAGCGGGGTCGTTGTATATCTTGGTGGTGGCATACTGCAGGCCGGCGTCGGCAGAGTAGTCATTTAACGTTCGGCACTCGATTGTCTGATTGTAATTCAGGTTGGTGAAGACATTGTTCAGCACCGGTGTCACCAGCAAACTGCCCACCGCCAGCAGGATAATGGCGATTAGTATAGTCTGCCCGGATTCGGATTTCCTGAACATTTTTATCACCCTGTAAATATGATACTACACGCAACCCGATTAGTGAAGATTCAGGCTATCAAAGCAATTTACCTGAAATCAAAAACTGGCCATATGGGAAAAAGATAGCCCGGAATTAAGCTCCGGGCTATCAATGCTTAATACTTGTGCTTGAATTACGCTGGGCTATTATTTATTTTTTCTGGATATTACCCTTTGATAGCTGGCCGTAAATATCATATGGCCCGGCATTGTCAACAAAGCGGATTCTGACCAGATCGTAACCGGACCAGGCCCCTTCGCCCCCGTCAACTACTTCAGCCCAATACGCTGTTTCCACGCCATCTATCGAGCACGTTCCGCTAAAACGTAGCATGCCAGCACTGGCAAAACTAATCTCAGAAACGGTACCGAATGCCTTCATTCCGGAAGTATGGTTGATGAGATGAAACTGACCATAAACTGCGCTATTTCCCTGGGCATTGAAGCCGAACGAGATTTTATCTCCATAATCCGCGTATGGGCTCGGGTTCCAACCGCCAGCAATGTTAACAAACGTGCCACCACCGGTAGCTTTGTCTCCAGAGCCAGCGCTCACACCATATCCCGTACCAGCTAACATCACGGCAATCATCAGCAGACTAACCAGAACATATTTCGCTTTCATCTTTTTCCA
>CAYFVI010000084.1:0-5162 GCA_964346525.1 uncultured Dehalococcoidaceae bacterium | reverse complement strand
CCGATATTATCGCCCTCTCGCTCAGCTGGTACGGTGTGAGGCAGGCCGAGCGCCCGGCGAGCAGTCGCATGACCTTTGGTTACCACCGCGTGGGGGTTATCATCGCCCTGTTCAATGCCTTCAGCATCTTTGCCATTGCGGCGGTTATTTTCTTTGAAGCGTACCGCCGCTGGCTGCAGCCGCCGGAGGTGAACAGCCCCCTTATGCTGACCGCAGCACTGGTAGGTTTGAGCGTCAATATCTTCATCGCTTTCTGGCTGCGCCAGGAACAGAAGAGCAACCTCAACGTGCGCAGCGCCTTCTGGCACGTGCTGGGCGATGCACTGGCTTCCATCGGCGTCATCATCGGTGCCGTCATCATAATGCTGACGGGATGGTTTATCGTTGACCCCATTATCAGTGTGCTTATCGGGTTCATTATCGCCTTCGCCGCCTGGCGCATCCTGAAGGAAGGGTTGAAGGTGCTGCTGGAATCGGTGCCGCATCAAATAGATGTGGAGCGGATGACGCGGGACCTGAAGAGAATACCCGGCGTGAAAGGTGTCCATGACGTACATGTCTGGAGCATTTCTCCGGAACTGCATGCCATGAGCTGTCATGTGCTGGTTGATGATATGCAGATGAGCCAGGCCGCCGGAATTCGCCAGCGGGTGGAGAAGATACTGCGGCAGCGGTTCGACATCGAGCACAGCGCGTTGCAGATGGAGTGCCAGGAATGCGGCGTCAACGACCTGTTCTGCAAGCTGGCGCCGGTCTCACCGGATGAAGACCACGAGAAAAATCACGATTAACGAATTAAAGCCCTTGCCAAACCGCATTAGATGATTTAAGATTACTTTCAACATGGAATGGTTGGTCAGCCTTTTCGTCCTGTTTGTCCTCGTGGTCAGCGTGCTGACCGGTTTGAAAGAAGGCGCGGTAAAGCATTTCTTTAATATTGTGGCGGTGCTCATCGCCATTTTTATCGGCGGCCTGTTTTACCATTTAATTGCCGGACTGCTTTCCTTTCTTCCTGGCGAGAACTGGGAGAATTTCGTAGGCTACTTCATTGCTTTAGCCATAATTGTCGCCATATTCCAGCTCGCTTTCTTCCTCCCGCGGAGAATAATTAACAAAATCTGGAAGCGCGGGCTGCTATACCGGCTGCTCGGAGGCGCCATAAACTTTGTCGATTCAGCTATCGGGCTGACGCTGTTCGCCCTGGTGTTGAACGCCTTCCCCATTTTCGACTGGCTGGCGCGCTGGGTGGCCGGCTCCAGCGTCATGTCATCGCTGGTGAATATCTTTGGTTTCATCCAGGGGCTGCTGCCCGAAGTATTCCGGGCTGCGGCTACCGCAGTCTGATATCAAAAGAAAAGGAGGTAAATAGCATATGGCAAATCAACCATATCCGGTAACGCTCACCGGTGAGCTCACCTTACCGCCAGCCAGAGGGTGGTGGCTCATCAAATGGCTGCTGATTATTCCTCATATCATTATCCTGGCCTTTCTTTATGTGGCCTTTATCGTCGTGTGGATAATCGCTTTCTTTGCTATTCTTTTCACCGGCCGGTTTCCCCGGGGAATGTTCGATTTCAACGTGGGCGTGCTGCGGTGGTCGTGGCGGGTCGGCTTCTACAGCTACGAGGCGCTGGGAACAGACAAATACCCGCCGTTCACCCTGAAATCGGTGGACTACCCGGCCGACCTGCAGGTGGAGTACCCGGAGAAGCTGTCCCGGAGACTGGTGCTGGTAAAGTGGTGGCTGCTGGCCATTCCGCACTACATCATCGTTGCCATCTTCCAGGGCTGGGGAGGAGAAGGAAAGAACTGGCCCGGCCTGGTCTTCGTGCTGGCCATCATTGCCGGCTTTGCCCTTCTCTTTACCGGCAAATATCCGGAGAGCATCTTCAAGCTGGTCATCGGCATGAACCGATGGTCATATCGCGTATGCTCCTATGGCGCGCTGATGACCGACCAGTACCCGCCCTTCCGCCTCTGGGACGACTAGGCAGCTGGCTGGCATCTGGGGCAGAAGTAGGTGCCGCGGTTGCGCACTGCGATGCGCTGAATCGGCGTGCCGCAGTTGGGGCAGTTTTTGCCGCGGCCGTGGGCGACTTTGAACTCAAAGTGAGCGGTGCCGGGCTCGCCGCCGGGGCGGTAGTAATTAACGATGCTGGCGCCCTTGTTGCCGATGGCGGCGCGCAATGTCTGCTGAATGGCGCGGTGAAGACGTTTGACCTCATCCGGCGTCAAGCTGGCACCGGGCCGCAACGGATTGATTTTGGCGGCGAACAGGGCCTCATCGGCATACATATTGCCGATGCCGGCGATTACAGATTGGTCGCACAAGAGCGCCTTGACCGGCGCTTTCCGATTTTTCAGTCGCTGCGCTAGGACCTGCGGCGTGAAGTCGGGTTCCAAAGGCTCCGGCCCTAAATTCCTGGCTGCAGTTTTCCAGTCTTTGACCAGCCAGACCCCGCCGAATTTGCGCGGGTCGCGGAAAAAGACTCTCATGCCTCCGTCCAGATGGAAGACAGCGCGGGTGTATTCCGGCGGCTCTGACGAATCACGGCTCAGCAGCAGCGACCCGCTCATCTTCAGATGCATGACCAGTAAATCATCATTGGCTAGCGTCCACACAAGGTATTTGCCATGGCGGGAAAGGCCGGTGACCTTCTGCCCGGTCAGGCGGGAACGGAATTCCTCAGCCGAAGGTTTTTTGACAATGCCTTCCCAGAGAAGGGTGATGCCGGTGAATTGGTGCCCCAGGATATGCGGGGCGAGTTCATTCTTTATCGTTTCCACCTCGGGCAGTTCCGGCATGTTATGACATTTCCCCCCAGTTCTGGCCCTGCTTGGTGTCCACCTTCAGCGGTACGCTGAGCTCAAGCGCCGAGGACATCACCTGTGGCACGAGCTTCTGGACTGTCTTCATCTCTTCATCAGGGACCTCCAGGACGAGCTCATCGTGTACTTGGAGCAGCATCTTGCTCTTCAAATGCTGTTTGTCCATCTCGCGGTTCAGGTTTATCATGGCCACCTTGATGATGTCGGCCGAGGTTCCCTGCACCGGCATGTTGATGGCCATGCGCTCGGCGGCCTCCCGCACCTGCCGGTTGGAGGAGTTGATTTCCGGGATGAAACGCCTCCGGCCCATGATGGTCTGCACGTAGCCGTTATCCCGGGCCTGCTTTTTGGTCGACTCAAGGTATTCTTTCACCTTCGGGTACTTGGCGAAGTAGGCGGCGATGAACTGCGCTGCCTCTTCCCGTGATAGCTCGGTGGCCTGCTCCAGCCCGTACTCGCTCATGCCATAGATGACGCCGAAATTCACCGTTTTGGCCAGGCGGCGCATGTCGGCGGTCACCTTTGAACTTTCCACGTTGAAAAGCTGGGCGGCGGTGGCGGCATGGATATCCTCGTCATGCTGAAAGGCTTGGATAAGGCTAGAGTCCTGGGAAAGGTGAGCCAGCGCCCGGAGGTCTATCTGTGAGTAATCCCCGGAGAACAGGGAGCTTCCCTTCGGAGCGCTGAAGGCACATCTTATCTGCCGGGCCGTCTCCCCGCGGACGGGAATGTTCTGCAAGTTTGGCTCGCTGGAGGAGAGCCGGCCGGTCGTCGTCCTTGTCTGATTGAAGCTGGTATGCACCCGTCCGGTCTTGGCGTTTATCAGGCCGGGGAGAGCATCAATATAGGTCGACTTCAGTTTCGTGAGCTGCCGGTACTCCTGTATCAACCCGATTATCTCGTATTCTTTGAGCTCCTCCAGGACTGATGCCTCCGTGGAATATTTGTTTTTACCTCTCCGCGTGGTGGGTATCTCAAGTTTTTCGAAAAGCACCTTGCCCAGTTGCTGCGGCGAGTTGATGTTGAACTCCTGTCCGGCCAGGGTGAATATCCGCTCCTCAAGTCCTGAAATCTGCTTACCCAGTTCCTGGGACATATCCTGAAGCAGTCCCTTATCCAGGGTGATGCCGTTCCGCTCCATCCGCAGCAGCACCGGCACAAGAGGCATCTCCACATCGGAAAAAAGCTGCCAGAGCCCTTGCCCCTGCAGTTCCTTGTCGAAGAAATCTGCCAGGCGAAAGGTCATATCGGCATCGGCGCAGGCATAATCGGCGGCCTTCTCTATCTCGACCTGGGACATGGGCAGTTGCTTGGTGCCCGTGCCGATGAGGTCGGTGATGGGGGTCATCTCCACGCCCAGGCGCTTGGAGGCCAGCCACTTGAGGCCCAGGGAGCCCTCGCCCAGGACGTAGGCGGCGATCATCGTGTCGAACGCCAGGTTCTCCGTCCAAGCGCCGTGGTTGGCCAACACCAGCGCGTCGAACTTGCCGTTGTGGGCCACCTTCTCGATTGCGGCATCCTCCAGGACCGGCCCCAGGCGGCCCAGCACCGTCGACAGCGACAGCTGCTCCTCTTCACCCAGGCCGGGGCGGTGGCCCACCGGGACGTAGTACGCCTCGCCCGCCGCCGGCGAGAACGAGATGCCCACCAGTCCGGCGCTCATCGCCCCCAGTGCCGACGTTTCGGTGTCGAAGGCGAAGGAGCCGGCATCGGCCAGGCGGCGGGCCAGCCGGTCGAGGTCCTCCTCGCTGTGGACGGCGCGATGGTCCTCCTTAACCTCCTTGGCCTCAACGGCGCCGGGCTCCGGCGGCCGCTCGCCGGCCAGCCAGTCAGGGAGGCGCTCCGCCAGGCTGCGGAACTCCAGCTCTCCGAACAGCGCGAGCACCCTCTCGCGGTCCAGGGGCTTCAGCTCGCAGGCCTCCAGGTCCAGGTCTATGGGCGCGTCCGTGGCGATCGTGGCCATGCTCTTGCTGTGGCGCGCTTCTTCCTCGTGCTGGCGCAGGTTCTCCCGCAGCTTATCGGGCTGCACCTCCTCCAGGCGCTCGTAGAGGCCCTCGACACTGCCGAACTGCTGCACCAGCTTCGTCGCCGTCTTCTCGCCGACGCCGGGCACGCCGGGGATGTTGTCCGAGGCGTCGCCCTTGAGGCCCTTGAGGTCGGCCATCTGGGCCGGCTCGACCCCGTAGCGCTCACGGGCCCGCTCCTCGTCGTAGATGACGGTGTCGCGCTGATAGGGACGGTACATGTAGACGCGGACGCCGGGCCGCACGACCTGCACGATGTCGCTGTCCAGAGTCACCAGGTACGTCTCGATGCCCTGCTCACCCGCCTTA
>CAYFVI010000083.1:0-3784 GCA_964346525.1 uncultured Dehalococcoidaceae bacterium | reverse complement strand
TTCCAGAGAATGGCGGCGCAGGATGTAATCGTTGATGAAGGAACGCTGGCCCGATTGCCCTCTCACCAAATAAAGCTGACCGAAGCACAGCGGGAGAAGGTAGACGCCTTTCTTCGCTCGCTTGAGAGCAGCCCTTACGCCCCGCCCGGCGACCTCATCCCAGAGCCTGACCTGCTCGGTTTGCTCGTGGAGCAGCGCCGGGTGGTGAAGGTGAGCCCTGACGTGGTCTTTGCCGCTTCCGCATACGACGAAATGGTAGGGAAGGTGACCTCTCGTATCAAAAGTCAGGGGCAGATAACGCTGGCCGAGGTACGGGATATGTTCCAGACTAGTCGCAAGTACGCCCAGGCCCTGCTGGAGCATCTGGATGGGGTAAAGATAACCCGTCGCGTGGGTGATGCGCGTATGCTATACTAGGTGAAATTTCAAAGTAGTATAATTAAGTCTATCCGTTGCCGTGGAGGTACCTGATATGTGGGACTGGATTACGAATAGCAGCTGGTGGCTCTTCATCGTCTCTGCGTTTGCCTTGATTATCCTGCTGGTCATAAAGGGCCGTGTCCAGAGCGGCATCGAGAGATGGGTATCAGCAGAACAAACACCCAAAATACACCGATGGTTAAACATCACCTTCTGGACATTGGAGGGAATAGCGCTGATACTCATCGGGATGACGGGGGTTGCCATTATCCTGTCCGAAGAGGGCATTTACAATGTGATAACGGTGGAGATGGTGCAGCAGTGGTTTCTGGAGCACGGCACCCGTATCCTCATCGTATTGCTGGTAGGGTTTGTTCTGTGGTATGCCCTGAAGAAGTTTCTTCCCCCGTTAATACAGCGTTCCATGGCCAAACCGAGGCGGGGCGAAAGCCGGGAGGGGATGAAGAAGCGGGCGGATACCATTCAGGGTGTTTTCATGGGGTTGGGTAAAATTCTAATCATCTTAATAATCATCTTTCTGGTGCTCACTGAAATGAATGTATCAATCGGGCCGATACTGGCCGGCTTCGGTATTGCCGGCATCGCCGTCGGCTTCGGGGCGCAATACCTGATACGGGACCTCATCGCGGGAGTGTTCATCCTGCTGGAAAACCAGTACCGTGTGGGCGACGTAGCCAAGATTGCTGATATCGCCGGCTTGGTGGAGGATATAACCATGAGGAAGACGGTGCTCCGCGACCTGGATGGCATTGTACACCATGTTCCTAACGGGGAAATAAAGGTCGCCAGCAACTATACCAGGCACTTCTCGCGCGTCAACCTCGATGTCTCGGTTTCCTACGGCACCGACCTCGACCATGCTATCAGGGTCATCAACCGGGTCGGTAAGGAGCTGGCGGAAGAACCGGACTGGAACTGGCGTATCAGAACTGCTCCCCAGGTGCTGAGGGTAAATAAGCTCGGCGATTCTGGAATTGATATCAAGATTCTGGGCGATGTGAAGCCCCTTGAGCAATGGAATATCATGGGTGAGTTGCGCTACCGGGTGAAAAAGGCATTTGATGCTGAGGGAATTGAGATACCATGGCCGCATACCAAAGTGTATTTCGGTAATTCACCCTGGGAGGAGGAAAAGAGGTAAAAGGGTGCCCGGGACATTATGTGATTTCCCTTCCGTTCACTCCGTTTCGAGGCCGCTGATCATGAAACTGATGGTGATGGCCAGTCCGACGAGCGCGAAGACGCCATAAGTAAGGTTGCCCTGAATCCAGATGAGTTCGCCGACGGAATAATTAAGGTTGACAATAAAAAGGCCGATACCCCCGGAAATGAGCAGTAGAATTCCGATGAAGGGCAAAATCATAAATAACGTGCTCATTTTTCCGCCTCCACTATTAATGGATTTGAGCCAAGTATAGGAGGAGCATTAATAAAAGTCAACAAGAGAGGGCAGAAGGCAGCGGGTCTCTGTCGGTTTGACGTTTGGCGTCTAACCGTATATTATTATTTTACCACACTTAGGAGGTGAGATATGGCAAAACCAGATGTTATCAAGCCCGGCTATTTTGTGGCCGTCAGTTTGATTCCAGAAACGGCACCGGAATGTTGCTATATCGGTCTGGTGCAGGTTCTGGATGAATACGGCATACGAATGACGCAGGTGGAGTGGGATGACCAGCTGGACGGCGTGAAACAGTTCAGCGAAGACATCTTCATTCCCTGGGTCAACGTTAATTCCATGCTGGTCTGCACCAAGCAGGAGCCGATAAGGCGATTTCTCAGAGACAGGGCACCGGCGTGGAAACATCAAGTTGAAGCAATGAATAAGAAAACGAAAAGCGAGAAATAGGAAGAAGTAAGCCTGATTAAAGGAGGTATGGTAATCATGCCGATAGTAACGGTGAGAATGATGGAAGGCAGGACTGTGGAACAGAAGCGAAAGCTGGTGAAAGACATAACCGATGCCGTGGTGAAGCACATCCAGGTTGAGCCGGACCAGGTTATCGTTAATTTCTTTGATATGCCGAAGCACAACATCGCCAAGGCCGGCAAACTGCGCATCGACCAGTAACCGGCCTTGATATTCTGGAGACACGATAAGCGGTATAAAATCAGGCAGAAATAATACATACAGGTACTCTTTTGGACACTGAAGCAGGCGATTTCAAGCGGTATTCAGTGTCCTGTTTTTTGGGGGAAGCGACGATTTCACCATTAAAAGGTCGATTAAGTATAATGGAGAGGACGGGCTGTTATCACTAAGATATGAGGGAGAATGAGATGCGCTTGAAGGATAAGGTGGCTATCGTGACCGGCGGCGCCGGGGCCATTGGAGGGGAAATTACCAGACTGCTGGCCCGGGAAGGTGCCAGAATCGTCATCGCCGATGTGAACACTGAAGAGGCCAGCAAGTTCGTGGCTGAGGTCGAGGCCCTGGGGTCGGAGGCGCTGGCGGTGAATGCAGACGTTATTGAGATTGACCAGGCAGAGAAAATGGTCGAAGCTGCCCTGGCCCGTTTCGGGCAGGTGGATATACTGGTTAACGTGGCCGGCGGCTCCACCGGCCCATCGATCAAGACCAAGATGGACTTCTTCGCCCGGTCGGAGAAAACGCGCGGCGAGGAGATCTTGCGCCTCAACCTGCTGGCGCCGCTGAACTGCGCCCGGGCGGTCATCAACCACATGATTGAGAGGAAAAGCGGCGCCATCGTCAGCATATCTTCTACCGCCGGAGTAATCGGCATGATGAAGGGGGTCGAGTACTCCGCGGCCAAGGCTGGTATCATCGGCATGACCATGACGCTGGCCAAGGAGGTGGCACAGTACGGGATACGCGTCAACTGTGTTGCCCCCGGCATCGTGGGAACGCAGCGTGTCCTCAAGATGGCGCCGGACCGCATCCCCATCTGGGAGAAGGGCATCAAGCTGGGTCGGCTGTGCCAGCCGGAGGAAATCGCCAGCGCGGTGCTTTTCCTGGTCTCCGACGAGTCCAGCTATATCACCGGGCAGAACATTATCGTTGACGGCGGGCTGTGTCTGGGGCCGGAGGGATATTGACCGCCCGTAGGCCGTGACAATAGTCACAGACAGACGGGAAACCATTTACTAAAATAAACTGGTTTTAAATAATACAATTTCGGGTGAGAGCAGATGAAGTTAAGATACATCGCGGGAGCGTTAATCGGCGGGGCTATCGGCCTTGCCCTGAGCTACCTGTACAGTCAGGGTGACAGCACCGCCATTACCTCGAATATGGGAGTAGGTGCGCTGATAGGCGCACTGGTTGGCCTGTATTTTGCTTCCGCAACCAGCGTGTCGCGCAGGGGTGGCACGGACTCTGATG